>NZ_JCBDHJ010000012.1:0-2646 GCF_059834135.1 Vibrio sp. R10-SG-ISO4 | reverse complement strand
GTACCGACAGGTTTTATTTTCCAGTGGTAGTATTCTTCTGAGCTGTAACATTTTCATCGTGATTTGTAAGCCAATACAGAACTATCGTTTGGAGCATCCACATCGAGCCTGTCCAGTTAGCAAGTATGAGATGCGATATCGGTTGCGGGCAAAGATTAGATAGCACCAATCTGCGACTGGTTTGATAAGGGGAAGCCGTAATGTTGAATAGAGTCGACCCTTGCCAACCAATTGCCAAGCTCGTTGAGCGGCATCAAGCCCTAAGAGTAGCTGACCATTCTCGTCCAAAGCGTGTAAAATTGTGTTGGCTCGTTTGGGGTCAATTTGTGAATACTGCTCAAATCTTTTACTGTAAATATCTACGCACTCTATCACACCTTTAGAGTCATGCTTAGTAAGAGAAGCCATCTCCTTGGCGCATAAAGGACAGGTTCCATCATAAAACAGAGTTAACATCATCATAGATTCCACATTTTAAAGCGAGCACTAAGTCTAGTACGCAGCCCAATTCGGTAGCGATCATATCAGAGTTATCTGCTTCAGTTGAAAGGTGATGTTCAGATAAAAAAAAAAGAGGCCAGAGGCCTCTAAAATTAAACAGTTCAAAGTACCACGATGGTCATTAGGTAGACGCTCCTTTCCCTCAGGCGTTTCACAAGATAACCAGAGCCAGACGTAAAGTATCCCAGGGGTTGAGAGATTTAAGACGGCACTAGTGTGCGTCAGAGACCAGCCATTCGTCCACATTAAATTGAGTGCTTGTAGTTTAGTGGTAAGCGTTCACCAGCAAGTTATTGACTAAGCGTTTGCGTAAAAACTAGTTTCGTTAAGGTCTTAGATATCCCAAAACGCAACCAGACACAGTTGAGCAAAGTGCCTGGTTTGGAAGGAATTGGGCATAATCGCGTATCCTCGAACTACTATATCAGGTTCACTTTATGCAGTGAAAACACGCAGAATATGCAACACAGATAAAGTCATATAGAAGGCGGAACCGCACCATGTGTTTTTGAGTGTTTTAGAACAACCGAGGTTCTAAAATATTTCACACTGTCATCTTTGTGTAAAACCCGGTTTGTGAACTCATCGAATGCATCCGTGTCGGTAGATAGCACCTGTAAAACAACATCGTGATCACCAGTGACAACCCAAGAATTCACCACTTCTGGTTCCTTGTTAACTCTTGCCAAAAATTTATTGACAATAGAATTGTGATCTCTCTCGAACGTGACCATTACTAACATACTCAATGGCCACCCCATATTTTTAGGATTGACTATAGCCACTTCACGCTCAATCACACCGCTGTTTCTTAAATGCCTCACCCTACGGTAACAAGCGGGCTCTGAGAGGCCGACTTTCTCTGCTATCGAGCTCATTGGGGCCTTTGAGTCAATCTGTAGTTGCTCTAGAATTTTCATATCTAATGCATCCATATTATCAAGCCCTCTCATGCAATTTATTTGATAAATATTATCGATTAAATATAGATATTAACCTTTTCTAACAACCAATGTTGATAAATTTTATCTCAACCATTTTTACTTTGTAGAGATAGACCTATGCGCATTCAATCAGATACGCCCAAAACTGTTACAGCGACCATTGCTGTTTTTGTCTCCATGATCTCAATTACAGCAGGGGCTTCCATTGCTAAATCCATGTTCTCAACTCTAACCCCAGAGAATGTAACTGTTCTTCGTCTTATCTTCTCCGCGATAATCTTGTTTTTTGGACTTAAAGTTTGGAAGCTTCGCTTCGTGAGAAATGGTTTCCTCATAGTGCTTGCTTATGGCGCTGCGGTAGCGGGAATGAACCTTTTTTTCTATCTAGCCATAAAAACGGTACCCGTTGGCGTGGCGCTTGCCATCGAACTTATAGGCCCCTTATGCGTTGCTGCCATTTATTCTCAGAATCGCTCGGATTACATATGGGTACTATTAGCTGCAATTGGTATCTATTTTTTATTACCGTCGTCATCACAATTGAGTGACTTAGATGTGGTGGGGTTACTTTATGCATTAGTTGCCGCATTTTTCTGGGGAATTTACATCCTTGTGGGTAAGAAAGCGGGAAAACATTATGGAAGCAAAACGCCTGCATTAGGTTTGATCTTTGCTTCATTGCTTGTAATCCCTTTCGGAGATATCACCGCTGCATACGTTTCTTTGGATATAGAGGTAGTTCTATGGGTCGTTGCTATTGCATTACTGTCGAGTGCGATTCCTTTAATGCTGGAAATGTTTGCATTACGTAGATTACCTACGAACACATACGGTGTGTTGACGAGTGGGGAGCCACTGATTGGAACAATTGTTAGCTTTTTAATACTGGGTGAACAGCTAACCCTTGTTCAGTGTTTTGGTATCGGAACTATCGTTATTGCCTCTATCGGTACATTGCTATCACCTTCTTTGCATAGGCCAATTATAGAGACTGGCCAGTAACTAGCATATCGCCATAAATTTTTGGATTCAATTGGATGTGATGAACGCAGCTAGGTTAAGTTGATAGCCATGCTCCCTCGTTAGCTCGCATAAAAATGCTGCCTGACACTATCAGGCTGGATACTCCAATTTTGGCAGTAAGAGTAAGTTTTCGCCTCAGTTTCTCTGCGGGTAACTATGAGAAAAAGTTAGGTTACTT
>NZ_JCBDHJ010000011.1:0-154505 GCF_059834135.1 Vibrio sp. R10-SG-ISO4 | reverse complement strand
CCAAGTGCACGTTACTGGCGTGGCGGAGAAGCTGAGTGTTGTGGAGAACATGAAATACTTCTCTTCAAGACCCAAAGAGAGTCAAATTGCGGCCATTGCCAGTAAGCAGAGTAGCCGTATTTCGGCACGCGGCATCCTAGAAGGTAAATACCTAGAGCTAAAAAAGAAGTTCGAAAAGGGTGAAATTCCGGTGCCCAGCTTTTGGGGTGGTTACCGCATTCGCCCAGAGAGCATCGAGTTTTGGCAGGGGGGTGAGCATCGTCTGCATGATCGTTTCTTGTTTTCGAAACAGCAAGACAATTGGCTGGTGGATCGTTTAGCGCCGTAGCCGTCTACACAAAACATTCAGTGTAAGAGACACAAAAAATGCCACAATTGTGGCATTTTTTATTGCTACTCGAGCTCAACAGACTTGGCTTCAGCGTTAGTTAATGTCTCGCACCACTCGAAAGCCGACATAGTTGGTGGCGGTAGAGTCGGACAAATAAAGCTGCTGATGAGCGGCGGACATATCCGGAGCAAAGTTCCAAGCGCCACCCTTAGCGATGTGACGAGCGCTGTTTGTCCACTGCCATACGTTGCCCACAGCGTCATACAAACCGAGTGGGTTAGGCTTAAAGGCGCTGACTGGTGACGTGCTCTTGTTTGCCCAAGGGGTGCCACTCCAGCCGGTATTCGCTTGACCGGGAACAAACTTATCTCCCCACCAGTAACGATCTTGACTGCCTGCTCTCGCGGCCACTTCCCACTCTTCTTCGGTTGGCAAGCGGTACAGAGCGCCAGTTTGCTTAGTTAACCAGCGGGCGTATGCATTGGCATCATTCTGGCTGACACACACTACAGGTGAGTTCGCGTATTGCTTGAACCCTGGGTTACGCCAGTAGCTGTTGGCAACTGGGGTGACTTCACCATTGACGATGGCGGTGCAGGTATTTTGCAATTCAGCATCGGTTTGATAGTTGGTCTGCTCCACAAAAGAAGAGAACTGAGTCACGGTAACAGGCGTCGCGCCAATCCCGAAAGCATGATCAAGGTGCGCTTGATAAGACGCGTGTTCACCAATGAAGTAGCGCCCCGGCAAAATGGTGATCATTTCTGGCGCTCGAGAGCTACCGGGCAAGCTCTCTTGAACGGGGACGTTAAGCTGCACGTCTTTTTCATTGCGCTTGGCGATAATGGGTTCAGTCAGGTTGTCGAATAGTTTCGCTTTAAAGGTTTTCACCGCTTTTTTCTTGGGCAGATTAATGAAATATGCAAGCAAAGAATCCCCATATCGAAATAAGAAAAGGGATAGAAGTGACATGAGCCGTAATTTATGTGCGCTTGATCATTCTTCCGATAAAGAAATAACCCTCTGTTCTTGTCGGTAATGATCAGTGTGTTGATGATATTTTCACCATTTGTATGATCAATGAGCGACGGGCTCGGTGGATTTCGTGTTCGTCAAACTTTGTTATACCATGATCGAGATCACCGGATAGGCGCAAGAATTAGCTGATGAATAGAGCAAAATCTCAATCCCAAGACACTCAACCTGCCAAAGTTTTGTCGCCTAGGCCGGCGGAGTTGATCACCCTGCCTTCTTATATGACCTGCCATGACCACAGTTATACGCAAGTCGTTATTGGTCTGAAAGGCAAGGCGGAGTTTGAGGTTAATGGCTATGGGAACTACGTGGGGCCAGGGCAGGGTTGCGTCGTCACCTCAGGGTCTGATCATGCGTTTGGTGGCGTGGTAGAACAATCGGATATCTTGGTCCTTAACATGCCAATGCCGACGTCAGACGACCCTTTGATGCTCAATAAAATCAACGATCTGAGTCAAAAAGACACCTATTTCCAACTCGATAGCCAAATTCAAAAGTTGATTCAGATGCTAGTGTGTGAAATGCAATCGAGCCCTAATGATTTGTTGCTTAGCCGCGCCTGCAACGATACGGTGGTGGCTTTATTGCAAAGACACATGTCTGCCTTTGAGACGATTCGCAAGGAGTCACGCTTTGATCTTGAGTCTATTGACCGCTATATCGACCGGCATCTCAGTCAGAAGATCTCCGTGGCTCAGTTAGCGGGTAGCGTGTTTCTTGGTGAAAGCCAGTTTCATAACCTCTTTAAAGAACAAATGGGGATCACCCCACATCAGTATGTGCTAGGTAAACGTATCGATATGGCCAAGCAACTGATTCAACAAGGTCAGCTCTCTCTTGGTCAAGTTGCGGAGCTCACTGGCTTCTCTGGTCAAAGCACCTTCACTCACACCTTTACCCGGCTGCAAGGCCTCTCTCCATCGCAATACAAGAAACAATTCGGTTAAAAAAGAAAACAGTTCCGACACTTTGTTTTGCTGATTTGAGTGTGATTCTGTTTTTGTTTTGTTAAAAAACGTAGAATTCAGCAAAAAGCTCGGAGTTTTTGACAAGTATTCCACTCAAGCTCAAAATACACTGCTTGCCATTGTGATCAACAAATTCAAAGCATTCTCCGCTTTGAGCCGTTTCCGACAGACGTCGGGTGTGAGATTGAGGAAAACGCATGTTTACAGCAACGGATGTGTTAAACGCCGAGTTTGTTCAGCAACCGCTAGACAAACTTTGGTCGTTGATCTCGCCACTTTACATGGTGGACGAGTCGCAATGGTTAGAACAACTACTTCCATTGGCCACGCCAACAGAAGACGAAAAACAAGCCACACTAGAAAAAACAACGCAGCTTATTAAAGCTATTCGCGCAGACAAAAAAGCCATTCAAATGATTGATGCGCTGCTGCTTGAATACAGTCTAGATACCCAAGAAGGGATCTTATTGATGTGTCTGGCAGAGGCGTTAATGCGCATCCCAGATGCGGCCACCGCCGATGCGCTCATCCGCGATAAGCTCAGTGTCGCCGATTGGAAATCTCACTTAAAACACTCAGATTCTGTTTTTGTCAACGCGTCTACTTGGGGCTTAATGCTTACAGGTAAAGTTGTTGGGTTGTCTGAACCACAAGCGCAAAGCCCAGTCAGTGCGGTAAATCGATTGGTCAATAAGCTTTCTGAGCCTGTGATTCGCAAGGCGATGCATCAGGCGATGAAGGTGATGGGGCACCAGTTTGTTTTGGGACGCACCATCGCTGAGGCGCAAAAGAATGGCCGCAGCATGCGCGACAAAGGTTACACCTATTCATACGATATGCTCGGCGAAGCGGCACTGACGACCAGTGACGCTCACAAATATTTCAAAGATTACTTGATGGCGATCGAAGCCGTTGGCAGCGATCACTACGGATTGAAGACCAGCCCAGCGCCATCGGTCTCTATCAAACTGTCCGCGCTTCATCCACGCTATGAAGTGGCGAACGAAGAGCGCGTGCTTAGCGAGCTGTATGAGACTGTGATGCAGCTTCTGTCACGCGCTGTTGAACTTGATGTGGCGATCACTATTGATGCCGAAGAGGCCGATAGACTTGAGCTGTCACTGAAATTGTTCGAGAAAATCTACCGCACGGATTTGGTGAAAGGTTGGGGCAAGTTTGGTCTTGTGGTGCAAGCATACTCCAAACGCGCGTTGCCTGTATTGGTTTGGTTGACGGGTTTATCGGCACAAGTTGGAGCAATGATTCCGGTGCGTTTAGTCAAAGGCGCCTATTGGGATAGCGAGATCAAGTGGTCTCAGCAGGCGGGCTATAACAACTATCCGGTCTACACACGCAAAGAAGCGACCGATGTGGCGTATCTTGCGTGCGCGCGATTCTTACTCAGCGAATCGGTGCGTGGTCGACTTTTCCCTCAGTTTGCCAGCCATAACGCGCAGACAGTCAGTGCCATTGCAGTGATGGCGCCGCACAAAGAATTTGAGTTTCAGCGCTTGCATGGGATGGGGGATGCTCTGTATCACCACGCGATGGCGAGCTACCAACAATCAGTGCGCATTTACGCGCCTGTGGGCAGTCACAAAGACTTGTTACCGTATTTGGTTAGACGCTTGTTGGAAAATGGCGCCAACAGCTCTTTTGTCCATCGTCTGGTCGATGCGCGATGCCCGATTGACTCTTTGACACAACACCCGGTCGATATGCTGCTCGCTTTTGACAGCTTCGACAATAAGAGCATTCCTCTGCCGCCCGCGATTTTCCCGGAGCGCAAAAACTCGTTTGGGATCAATATTGACATTGAAAGTGAAGCACTGGGTTTTGAGCAGCAAGTTGAGCAATTCTTAGCTCACCAATGGTTTGCAGGGCCGATTATCAATGGTCGAGTGCCAAGCGAAAGCATGATCAAGGAAAGTGGCCAGTCTGTACCAGTCACGGCCCCTTATGATCGTCGCATCGAAGTCGGTCATGTACTGTATGCCAACCTTGATCATGTTTCCGAAGCGATTGATGTTGCGGCGCAGCATGTTTCATCATGGCGCGCCACTCCTGCAAGTGAGCGAGCACAATCCTTGGAGACGTTGGCGGATCTGTTAGAAACCCACATGGCTGAACTGGTGGCGCTGTGTCATCAAGAAGCGGGTAAGACTATTCATGACAGTATTGATGAAGTCCGCGAGGCGGTCGATTTCTGTCGCTACTACGCCAAGCAAGTTCATGAGCTAGCGCCAATGACCACTACATCACTAAGTGGTGAGCCTCAAACGGTAGAACGAGTAGGCCGAGGTGTCTTTGTGTGCATCAGCCCTTGGAACTTCCCGTTGGCGATTTTTCTTGGTCAGGTTACCGCTGCGCTTGTTGCCGGAAATACCGTTGTCGCCAAACCGGCTGAACAAACCAGTTTAATTGCGGCGCGTGCCGTTGAGTTGATGCTTAAAGCTGGCTTCCCGGCTGGTGTTATCCAACTTGTGCCTGGGCTTGGCAGCGATATCGGTCACGCGTTGACATCACATGAAGCGATTACCGGTGTTGCCTTTACGGGCTCGACTGCGACGGCGCAACGCATCAATCAAACGTTGGCGGAGCGCGATGTTGACCCGGTACCGTTTATTGCGGAGACCGGTGGACAGAACGCGATGATTGTCGACAGCACCGCCTTGCCTGAGCAGGTGGTGCGCGATGTGATTCGCTCGGCGTTTGCCTCTGCGGGGCAACGTTGCAGTGCGCTGCGAGTTTTGTATGTCCAAGAAGACATTGCCGATCGCATCGTCAATCTGATTCAAGGTGCGATGCAAGAGCTGCGCGTTGCGGCGCCCTATCTACATTCAACGGACGTGGGACCGGTGATCGATGGCAAAGCCAAAGCGAAACTCAATCAACACATTGATACCATGACGCGGACACAAACGCTTGTCGCCCAGTTGACGTTGGATGAGACCCATCAGTATGGCGATTTTGTTGCTCCGACTGCGTTTGAGATTGACTCCATTGATATGCTCAGTGAAGAACAGTTCGGCCCAATTTTGCACATCGTGCGCTTTAAAGCCCGTGAGCTAGTGCAAGTGGTAGAGAAAATAAACCAGACCGGTTTTGGTTTGACGATGGGCATTCACAGCCGCAACGAAACGACCTACCGCTGGATCGAAAAGCACGCTCGGGTGGGGAACTGCTACATCAACCGCGATCAAGTTGGCGCAGTCGTTGGGGTTCAACCATTCGGCGGCCAAGGTTTATCGGGCACTGGCCCTAAAGCTGGCGGCCCACACTACTTGTATCGTTTTACCGAGCCACACTACACGCAGGCCGTTCAATCATCAGAGGCAGGAGAATTATCATGATTCATCAAGTGACACGTTATACCGATGCTCTCTCTGCGTTTGAGAATTGGAATCTGACCGATTTTGCCTCTAAGAAAGAGGATGTCTCCTCACTGATTGAAGCGATGGGCAAGGCTAAAAACCACAGTGAAGACGCAGATTGGAACGCTGGGCTGAACGTCATGCGTTTTCAACTTGCGCGTGCGACATCACTGTTGGCGCATTGCCATGAGTTGTCAGGCCCAACCGGAGAGACTAACGAGCTCTACACTGCAGGTCGCGGTGTGACGGTTCTTATTCAGGAAGAAAAATCTGCGCAAGCGAAGTGGTCTGTGCTTGCGCAACTGACGACGGCGTTGCTCGCGGGCAATAGCGTCATCTTTTGCAGCGATGACGACACACTGTGCACCGCGTTGGAAGACGCCAGCACGCACTCATCACTGCCTACTCATGTGCTGCAGGTCGCCCCATTAGAGGCGCACCCGCAGCTATTGGAATCCGATATACGCTGTATCGGTTATGTCGGTCAAACGCAGGCGCTCGTTCGCCTCAACCGACAACTTGCGAAACGTTCTGGCGCGATTGTCAGTTTGGTTTCGGAGACGGATCTATCCGCGCTGCCTGTGGCGCAGGATCCGCATTTGGCGCTGAGGTTTATTACCGAGCGTACTAGAACGATAAACATAACTGCTGTTGGTGGTAACGCTACCTTGCTCGAGCTCGGTAGCGAAAGCCACTAAACCTAAATGCGACATCCTCTTCCAAGGAAGAGGATGTTTAGGGAAAGCGAATTCTAAAAGAGGACAATATAGATGGAAAATAGCTTTGCTATTACAACAACGTTCATCGCCTATCTGATCATGATGCTGGCGATTGGCGTGATTGCGTATCAGCGAACGAAAAATTCGTCGGATTACTTTTTGGGCGGTCGCTCGCTTGGCCCTTGGCCGGCGGCGCTATCGGCTGGGGCATCCGACATGAGTGGCTGGTTGCTGCTGGGTTTGCCAGGCTATGCCTACGCAGCCGGTATTGAAGCATTTTGGTTGGCCGGTGGTCTTCTTGTCGGGACATGGCTCAACTGGCTAATCAACGCCAAACGCCTACGCACCTACTCGATTACAACCGATTCTCTAACGCTACCTGAGTTCTTGTCACGTCGTTTTAATGACAACTCAAAATTGATTCAGGTGATTTCCGCATTTTTCATTCTGCTGTTCTTCCTTTTCTATACCAGCTCTGGCTTGGTCGCGGGCGGAAAACTGTTTGAAACCGTGTTTGGTTTGGATTACACCATGGCGGTGATCATCGGTACGGTGTGTGTGGTCTCTTACACATTATTTGGTGGCTTCCTAGCGGTCTCTTGGACGGATCTGGTTCAGGGGCTGTTGATGGCGGCTGCGTTAATGATCGTTCCCGTTGTGGCGATGGAGGGTGGCTTCTCTGATGTTGCTGCTCAGCTCAATAGCATCAACCCGGAACTCCTGACACTGTGGAATGACTCCAAAGGCGAGCCACTCTCTGCTATCGCGATCATTTCGCTTGTGGCATGGGGCTTGGGCTACTTTGGTCAGCCACACATTTTGGCGCGTTTTAAAGCATCTCGCAGCAACAAGGACCTGACGACGGCACGCCGTATCGCGGTGATCTGGACAGGCTTATCTATGGCTGGCGCGCTTTTGGTGGGGATGGTCGGGCTTATTTACGTGACCAATACCGGTGGAAATGTGGATGATGGCGAAACCATCTTCATGTTGTTGGTTAACGCCATATTCCATCCAGTGATTGCCGGTATCCTACTGGCCGCGATTCTTGCGGCGATCATGAGTACAGCGGACTCTCAGTTACTTGTGTCTTCATCCGCGCTAGCGGAGGATTTCTACAAACAAGTGTTTAAGAAAGATGCCAGCTCTGAAGAGATTGTGATGGTTGGACGCGTTGCGGTTGTCGGTATTTCGATTGTCGCCCTCGTACTGGCGATGACACCCGACAGCTCTGTACTGGGTTTGGTCTCTTACGCATGGGCAGGCTTTGGTGCTGCATTTGGCCCAGCTTTAGTATTGAGCTTGTACTGGTCGCGCATGAATCGTAATGGCGCGTTGGCGGGTATCATTGTCGGCGGTGTGACAATCGTGGTTTGGAAGCAATTGTCTGGCGGTTGGTTCGATGTGTATGAAATCGTTCCAGGAATTGTGTTTTCTACCCTATCGATCGTGATGGTGAGTCTATTGAGCGCAGAGCCTGAAGAGTCAGTAAAAGCACAATTTGCTGACTATGAGAAACAGCTGCAAACCCTTGATTAATCAATCATCACTCTAGTGTCTAAAGCCCTGTTCGCAGGGCTTTAGACATTTTCCAGTCTATTATTTGTACACAGCTCACATTTTTTAAACTAAAGTTTGAGAACTCGGAACTCTGTCATTAAAACTATGTCGATTAAATGGAACGCATAGAAAAGGAGAGAGGACAATGCCACAAATGTACTGCCATTGCTGCGATAAGGTAACAGCGCACAAAGCGGTGATGAAACGATGTGATGAAAACCATGATTCCGTCGTAAAAAGTTTGGCGTGTTTTTTCTCTACTCTTTTTAAAGGCGCACACTACGTGAAAATGGAGCAACAAAGCTTCTGTCGCGTCTGCAACACCCAAGCGACCCATGTCCCTTCGAATCGAGATTTCGACCACGCAAAAGCGGCGTAAGACTCAGACTTTATTTATGTTCGTTGTATAATCCAGCTCGATTGGAATCAAAGCGAGACTGGAGACGCAATGGAATTAGACCGAATAGACAAAGAAATACTGCGCGCCTTAAACATTAAGGGTCGATTGCCCATTGTTGAATTGGCGAAGCAGGTGAATCTCACTACCTCTCCTTGTTCCGATCGTGTGAAACGCCTTGAGAAAGAAGGCTATATCAAAGGCTATCATGCCGAACTCAACCCAGAAAAGTTGGGCCTAGATGTCCAGGTTTTCATCCATATTCGTCTTGATCAAACCAGTTTCTCTATTTTTGATAAATTTGCCCAAGCCGTGGCCGATATTCCGGAAATCGAAGAGTGTTACTCCTTGTCTGGCGACTTTGACACCATGATCAAAGTACGAGTGAAAGACATGAAGGCTTATCAGAGTTTCATGTCGAGTAAGATGGGGACATTACCGGGTGTGATTCAAACCCGCAGTGAAGTGGTGATTGAAGAGCACAAAACCAGCTTTGGCATCAATCCAGATCTTATCGCGAAATTGTAAACGGGGCGCTTGAAGCGCCCCGTTTTTCCTTAAGCCCGTTTTTCCTTAAGATAGTACTGTGCTTAGCCGTCATTACGTTCGGAAAGCTTCTCCAATCCTAGTACCAACCCAACGGCACAAAGCATGAGCACAATCGCCAACAGCCACTGTGAGGACTGGGCAGTTAACGCTTCAAATTCAAACGGTGAAAGGTTGTGCTGCACCAAGGGTACTTGTTCGCCCTTCGAGTTCACTCGCCAACTGATGGTCTCTTTCCATGGCCAGATTTTCGGCAGTGTACCGAGCATAAGGCCGGTCAGAAAGACCAAAGTGAAGTCCCGAAAACGTCGCAATAGCCAAGATAACAGATGTGAAAAGCTCAATATCCCGACCACACACCCAGTGAGAAACAGCGCTAGGATAGGCAGATCGAAAGCTTTGACCGCGCCGAGTACTGGCGCGTACATGCCAAGAAGTAGCAGGATGAAGCTGCCGGAAATACCGGGCAGAATCATCGCACAGATGGCGATGGTGCCCGCTAAGAACACGTTGAGGTGGGTTGGTTCAAGCTGCAAGGGCTGTAACACTGTGATGCTGTAGGCAAACCCTACGCCAAACGCGAGAAAAACCAGTCGATTGAGCGATCTATGTTGCACCTGCTTAAGCATGTGTACCACTGACACTAAGATTAAACCAAAGAAGAACGACCAGAGTGGGATAGGGTGATAGGTTAACAGCCAAGAGATCACTTTGGCTAAGGTGGCGATGCTGGTAAATACCCCAGCAAACAAGCTGATGAGGAAAAGGCCATTGATATGAGAAAACGCCGCGGCGATGCCTTCACGCTTCACCACACCGATTAGACTTGGGTTAATACGTCGAATGCTTTCGAGTAGAGTGTCATAGATGCCGGTGATAAAGGCAATAGTGCCGCCAGAGACGCCCGGGACGACATCCGCGGCGCCCATCGCTAACCCTTTTAAAAATGTAGAAAAATAGCTCATTGTTTATGGTCACTTATTCTGTGTGGCGAGAGTATAACGCCTAAGGCGTTGGAGTTAAATTATCGCGCTATGTATAGCGCTGACTATGTGGAAAAAACATCAATAGCCACCATTGATAAAATTAAATATAAGAGATCAGTTTCTTATTGAAATGCACATTGTTTGCATTATGCAATTGCACTTTGCAAAAATGCAATCAAAGCCTGACAAGAAGTGCGATACAACAGGCTAAAACGACCAATATAAACTTGGCATGCATCATGCATTTATATTATTGACCCTTCTTAAGCCGAGGGTCACCTAGCCAACTGACGTTGTTAGTGAATGAATTTTGTTCACAATACATATAAGCCAAGCGCACGATTGCGGTTGGCTCTTTTTTTGCCTTTTTTCCGGAAAAACTCGACAAATCCCCACTTTTTTCTCCATAATGGCCGCTTTTATTGCACAAAGACGGTAGTTTTTACGACCGATTGTCAGTCGATATCGTCTTTATCCAGTTGTTTCACTAGAGGAAAAGTACCCACGTCATTAAGGAAGATGGCATAGCAACGTCAAAGAGGTGATATGAATCCAATAATCTCCGTTGGGCCATTAGAGTCGTTCTTAGTCGCAATCAGTGTGTTGTTTCTCGGCCAGTTTATCAATGCTCGTCTTCCTATCTTGCAGCGTTTTAATATCCCTGAACCCATTGTAGGCGGGCTTGTGGTGGCGCTCATCATTACCGTGCTGCATTTCAACCACGTCGATGTGACCTTCTCTTTACCGCTGCAAAAAATCTTCATGTTGATGTTTTTTGCCACCGTCGGCCTAGCGGCCAACTATACCCAATTGATGAAAGGTGGGGCGAAGGTCTTTTTGTTTCTTGCGATCGCCTCATTTTACATCGTGATTCAAAATGGCGTAGGCATCTCTTTGGCCACCGCGCTTGGTCTTGATCCTCTTATGGGGCTTATCGCCGGTTCGATAACCTTGTCGGGTGGACATGGCACAGGGGCGGCTTGGTCGCAAACCTTCTCCGAAAGCTTTGGACTACCGAACACTTTAGAAATCGCGATGGCGTCAGCAACGTTTGGTTTGATCATTGGTGGCATTATTGGCAGTCCTGTGGCTCAGAAGCTGATTAATAAACACCAGGTTGAATCTCAATATGGCTGTGGCGGCCACACACACGAGAAGTTTCCTGATCTTGTCACCTATAACGAGTACGAAGAGGACAAGGTCAACGCGAAAAAAGTGGTGGAAGTGCTCTTTATCTTACTGCTTTGTGTGACGGGGGCTAAATACCTAGAGCAGTGGGTCAGCGAGTTGGCGATCTCTTGGTTGATGATTCCCGATTTTGTTTATGCGTTGTTTATCGGTGTGTTTATCACCAATATTCTCGAAGTCACCAAAACTCACAAAGTGGACACCGAAACCGTCGATATCCTAGGGACTGTATCGTTGTCGCTGTTTTTGGCGATGGCGCTGATGAGCTTAAAGTTGTGGAACATCTTTGATTTGGCGCTGCCGTTTTTGCTGATTTTAGCCGTGCAATCGGTGATTCTCGGCCTGTTTGCTTATTTCGTGACGTTCAAGGTGATGGGAGCAAACTACGATGCGGCAGTGATTGCTGGCGGCCATTGTGGTTTTGGGCTCGGCGCGACCCCAACCGCTGTCATGAATATGGGCTCGTTGGTCAATAAATTTGGCCCATCCCCTCAGGCCTTTATGGTTGTGCCGATTGTTGGCGCGTTTTTTATCGATATTGTCAATTTGGTCATTCTGCAAGGCTATATCAGTTTTATCCGTTAGTGGAATGAGCCTATAAAAAAGACCCAGCCGTGTTATAACGCTGGGTCTTTTTTAATTGTTTTATCTCAAGGTGAGCTTGGTGCCGTCGAACTTCAGTTTACCGAGCAGGTTTTTCGCGTTTTCTGCCCCTAATTCAGTAAAGGCAACACCATATCGAGAGTAATGGTGTGATCGCTGAAGATTGCAGATCTTGCCAAACAAAGGCTGAAATTCAACCCCTTTACCACTTTGCACCATCACATTTAGAGAGACTTCTTCTCCGACTTGGAATGAACGGCTCAGTGGCGCGGTAATGAATCGGCAACCGCCTTTGGAGAGATCGCGAATTTCACCGTCCAGCCGATGGGACTGTGCAATCACTTTGACCGCGAGGTTGACATCGTAGCGTGGCTCTTTTCGAAGTTGGGTGACCTCCATGGTCTGTGGTATGGAAAGCGCAACCATAGGCACAGGGGACACCATGACGTGCAGGAGTTGGGAGCGGAAGTGGATCAGCGCTCCTTCGCCACGGGGTGAAATGGCTCTCACTGTCGCCCAAAATCCTTCTTGGAAGAAATAGTCAAGGTCATCGTCGGAGACCTTGGGTAACTCGGCTAACACATAGTTATCAGAGTGCGAACCGATGAACGCGGTTTTACAGCGAAATGTCGTGCCCACTGGAGTCGTGATGCCGATGGTTAATTCTCCACCATGCTCAACCATGGCTAGAGCGTCCGAGCTCTTAATTATGGATTTATTTTTGTCTTTGATTTTCGAACCCGAATGTCGTTGTTGTTTTAACACTGCCTGAGATGTCATCTAGCCTCCTGCTTGCCGCTTTTTAGTTGTTTTTGCGGTCAGCATCATATTTTTTCGAAAATCATGTCAGAATGTTTCCGAGAGTCTTAGATTTTATTCACGCTTGAAGGATTGTTCAAACATCTATTTGCGGTAAAATTATGAGCCAAGTAGCATTTTTAAGAGTAATTATGCAGGAAAAACTGATTTTCGATGAGTCGAACTGTCAAATTCGTGTTCACCTTGAAGGGGAAGAGTACGCGCTAGTTCGTTACCATAAAGTGGCAGACGTCTATCACATTACGTCAACGAAAGTGCCTGACGCGCTGCAAGGGCGAGGTTATGGCAAGGTTATGATGGAAGCGATCCTTCCCCTGTTTGAGGAGCGAAAGCTAAAAATTCACCCAGTCTGCAGCTACGTTGTCCACTACCTTGAGCGTCACCCTGAGTGGCAACATTTAGTGGCGTGAGATGTTAATCGGTTTTGATTCTCGCCATATAGTCAGTATCAATGTACTGACCTTGGCGAGGTGCGGGACTGGTAAAGTCGCCAGTTTGCGATTAATGTAACACTTCTTTCACATCAACATGTACGGCTTATGAATCGCTCTGCCTCTTGGAAAACCCCACAAAACTTTCTGCTGCTCATTTCTATCGTTGTGCCCATCGCTTTTTCAAGCTGGATGGCACTGTTAAACAACTTTGTGATCGAGAAGGCCAATTTCGATGGTGCAGACATCGGCCTATTGCAAAGTGTGCGTGAGATACCGGGTTTCTTAGCGTTTACCGCAGTGTTTGTTTTGCTGTTTGTCCGTGAGCAGAAGTTCATGTTGCTCTCTTTGGTGGCGTTAACACTGGGCACCGCGATTACGGGGTTCTTCCCCTCCCTATTTGGCCTATTGATGACCACGTTACTGATGTCGACCGGCTTTCACTATTTTGAAACTCTAAAACAGTCGCTCTCCCTGCAATGGTTAAATAAAGACGAAGCGCCAGAAATGCTCGGCAAGCTGATATCGGTTGGCGCGCTTGCCTCTCTGGTTACCTACGGCGCGCTTTGGCTGTGTTTGGAAGTGTTCGCGATGGAGTTTAAATGGGTGTACCTGCTGTTTGGCGGCGTTGGGCTGGTGTTGGTCGCTTGGATGGCGTTCGCGTTTCCTCAATTTGAAGCACAAACCCCGCAAAATAAGAAGTTGGTGCTGCGCAAACGCTATTGGCTCTATTACGCATTGACGTTTATGAGTGGCGCTCGTCGCCAAATCTTCACCGTTTTTGCCGGCTTTCTGATGGTGGAAAAGTTTGGCTACTCGGCGGCCGATATTACCATGCTGTTTTTGATCAACTACCTGTTTAACTTCCTATTTGCTAAGCGTATTGGTCGCTTTATTGGCCATGTGGGCGAGCGCAAAGCCTTGATGTTTGAATATGTCGGCTTGATTGGCGTGTTTGTCGGCTACGCCCTAGTGCAAAGCGCAGAGTGGGCCGCCGCTTTGTACGTGATTGATCATCTCTTTTTTGCTTTGGCATTGGCGATAAAAACCTATCTGCAGAAAATTGCCGACCCTGCTGATATGGCTTCGACTGCGGGCGTCTCCTTTACGATTAACCATATTGCTGCGGTTGTCATTCCAGTGACCTTTGGCTTTATTTGGCTTGTCTCTCCCGCCGCGGTGTTTTATATCGGTGCGGCGATGGCTGGGGTATCACTACTGTTATCTTTAAACATTCCCGCCAAGCCTGAAGAAGGGAATGAAGTCCGACTATTAAGATGGAGTTAACGCTGTGAAACAAGAGGTGACGTCACTCAACCAAAATATCGTTCCTATGTATCCGACGTTGAAAGCGTTGGATGTCGACGCGCTGGCGCCCGGCGAGCACAAACTGTGGTTTGCGGTGGCGACCGACGCGGTGGGCCACGCTCAAACTTTACCCGTTAGAGTGTTCAAAGGTGAGCAAGCGGGCAAGCGCGTCATGATCACGGCGGGCGTTCACGGTGATGAACAAAATGGCATCTTGACTGCTCAAAGTTTGGCAAGAGCCTTAGTGGGCAAAAAGTTAGCCGGTACGGTGACCATAGTGCCAACGGTCAACCTCTCGGGTATCGAGCGCCACAGTCGCGACTTTCACTCCGCCGCGCCAGACAGCTCTTCTGCTAACCTTAACCGCCTGTTTCCCGGCAGTGCGGAGGGGGACGATGCCAGTCGCTATGCCTTCAGCTTGTGGGAGAACTTGCTCAAACCCAATGCAGATCTGGCGATTGATCTGCATTCGCAAACCAGCGGCTCAGCGTATCCTTTGTATGTGTTTGCCGACTATCGCTTGGAAGAAGCCATTGCGATGGCAAGACTCGTCAATCCTGATGTCATTCTTGATGATCCCGGTGACCCGGGTATTTTGGAAACCGTCTACAACCGCGCGGGGATCCCATCCATTACGATTGAAGTGGGTGTGGGGCGTTACACCGACATCGACATGGTTGGAAGAGCGACGCAAGGCGTGCTCAACATTTTGCGCGCCTATGAGATGTTGGATGAACCCGTATCACGCAGCGAAACTCCCTGTGTTGAAGGGAAAAAGATCGTCAGTATTCGCGCCAACCAGGGCGGATTTGTCCTGTGTCACGTGCCTTTGCTGGCCAAAGTTGAAGTCGGTCAGTCGCTAGCGACTCAATATGACAGTTTTGGCGACGTGGTGGATGAATACGTCGCTCCAGTCTCGGGGACGGTGATTAGCCACAATGTTGAAGCGGTTCGTGCGCCGGGGTCACTTGTCGTACGCTTGATTTGCTGAGGGTGTAATACCCTTAGTATCTACCCGTGGTTAATCTGGCTATTCACCGCTATGATGAGTAAAACCCATGACATAGGAAACGTCACCATGATAGAGATCGGCCAAACTATTCCAGAAGCGGTACTGAGTGAGCTTACGAGCGATGGAATGGTGTCACATTCAACTTCTGAACTATTCGCAGGTAAAAAAGTGGTTCTGTTTGCAGTGCCTGGCGCGTTTACGCCTACCTGCTCTGAAGCGCACCTTCCCGGTTACGTTGTGCTCGCAGACAAGATCAAAGCGCAAGGCGTTGACTTGATTGCTTGTGTCTCCGTGAATGATGCCTTTGTGATGCACGCATGGGGCGAAGCACAAAACGCCACCGAAATTATGATGCTGGGCGATGGTGATGCAAGCTTCACCAAAGCGTTAGGGCTTGAGAAAGACACCGCTTCATTCGGTGGTCTGCGTTCACAACGCTATGCAATGGTGATCGACAATGGCGTTGTCACCCAACTCAACGTTGAAGAGCCAAGCAAGTTTGAGGTAAGCAGCGCTGAAGCAATTCTCGACACACTGTAATCAACGCCGTTATTGAACGATGGCCCGCATTGCGGGCCATTTTTTACACGCCTTTCATTTCCCCTGCACCATCACCCCAAGCTTTTTGCCCATCCGATACAAATTTCCGCGATCCATTTGAAGAAACTCGGCTGCTTTTGACCAAGTGCCGTTGGCGACGTCAAGCGCATGAACAATCAGATCTTTTTGATAGGCCTCGACAAGCTCGCGCATTGGCTGGCTCTCTTTGGGTAAAAAGTGCGGTTGTGATGCGGTGTTGTAGGTGGTTAGCCCAGTGTCAAAGTGGCTCGGTTGAATAATATGTTGCTGCTGCTGAATGCAGCGCAGGGCCGCTCGCGTGAGGGTGTGTTCTAGCTCTCGGACGTTTCCTGGCCAGGTCTGTTTTTCCAGCAAGAGAATGGATTTGGGATGCAGGTGCAAATTAGGAATGTGGAACTGGTTGCGAACCTTCTCCAACAAATACCCCGCTAGCACCGCAATATCACCTTCGCGTTTGCGAAGCGGAGGAACGTCAATAGGAAAAACGTTCAAGCGGTGGAATAGATCGGCGCGAAACTGACCCGTCTTGACCGCCTTGTCCAGATCGCGATTGGTGGCGGCGATGATGCGCACATTGACCAGCAAACGTTGATCGCTGCCGACGCGTTGCACTTCACCTTGCTGGAGCACTCGTAATAGTTTGGCTTGCAGCGTTAATGATAATTCTCCGACCTCATCGAGAAACAGCGTGCCACCATCGGCCAGTTCAAATTTTCCCGCTCGGTGCTGACTGGCTCCGGTATAAGCGCCTTTGACATGACCAAACAATTCGCTTTCAGCCAATCCTTCTGGCAAGGCGGCGCAGTTGACGTAAATCATCGGTTTGTCAGCGCGATGACTTTGCGCGTGGACACTGTGCGCCACCAACTCTTTACCCACCCCCGTTTCTCCGGTGATCAACACAGCGTAGTCCGACTGCGCCACGGTTGAGATGTTGGTTTTTAGTTGGCGTATTTGGGGGCTAATGCCCATCATCTCACCCGTCTGCGATCGTGCTTGCTGGATGAGCGTCTGCGTCACCGACTTCTGTTTCTGATTTTGCGCTTTGAGCGCATTCATCTGCGAGATATTGCGTAGTGTCGCTGCCGCAAGCGCGGCAAAGGTTTCAACCGTGACAACATCGATGCTGTCAAACGCGCCGACTGTGAGTGAATCTAAAGTTAAGATGCCAACCAATTGCCCCTCCACATACAAGCTGCACCCCATGCAGTCATGGACATCCAAATCATTCTCTGCGCTGAGCATGATGCCGCTGAACGGGTCGGGTAACTCACATTGAGCATCAAAACGCACCGGGGAGGTGCTTTGCATGATGGCTTGAAGTCTGGGGTGGTTTTTCGGATAGAAACGGCGACCAAAGATGCTCGCCGCAATGCCTTTTACCGCGACGGGTGTCAGCAGCCCATCCTGATCGAGAATGAACAGCGCACTCGCATCACAGGGAAAGACACGGTCAACACCGTCAATTAAGACTTGATATTGACGTTCACTGTTTTGGCTAGAACTGAGGTTTAGGGCAATATCGAGTAAAACGCGATTGAGTTTATCTTGCATGGTTGTCATTTTGTCATATCGGCATGCAGGAAGTGTAGCACTGCGATGTTGTTTTAACATCAACAATGTCATTGGGTTGTTTAGCCCAGTTTAAACTTCTCCCGATACTGCTGAGGAGACACGCCGACTAAACGACGGAAGTGGTGGCGCAGCGTGACGGCGCTGTCGAACCCCGATTGTTGGGCAAGTTGCTCAATGCTTAGCGGCTCGGTTTCCAATAACCCTTTGGCGCGTTCGATGCGCTGCTTGATCAGCCAGGCTTTAGGGGAGAGGTTGAAGCTTGAGCGAAACTTTCTATCAAACGTGCGCCGCGACATATTGGCGTGGCTTGCCCATTCGTCGACGCTGATGGCTTGACTGAGGTGTTCATTCGCCCACTCAACGGCGTTGGAAAACGAGCTCGGCACTTTGAGCATGGGCGTTTCGACATATTGTGCTTGTCCGCCGGTGCGATGTGATGAGACAACCAAGCGCTTTGCGACTTGGTTGGCGATTTGGTAACCAAAATCTTCGCGTATGATCGCCAGTCCTAAATCGAGCGCAGAAGCGCTGCCAGCGGCGCAGCCTATTTGCCCCTCCAACACATACAGCACGTCCGATTGATAGTCCACATCGGGAAATTGTTCACGAAACTTGCTCTCGTACATCCAATGCGTGGTGGCTTTTCTACCGGCGAGCAGCCCTAATCTGGCCAGCAAAAATGAGCCAGAGCAAAGAGACAGCACTCGCTTACCTGCGTTAACAAAACGCGTTACTTCTTTCGCAATCAGCGGTGGGATGGTGTCATCCCCTGTTGGCCAACCGGGAATGATCAAGGTGTCAAACGGCTCAAGCGAGCTTGCTGATTCAGTGACCAAGGTCATGTTACCTGTGGTCTGAATTGGCGCGTCTTCCAGTGTGATGACTTGGGTATCGTACCACTCTTTGAATTCCGGTCTTGGCAGGGCAAACAGTTCAACCGCGCAGGAGAGCTCAAATAAAGTCACGTGCTGATGGGCCAATATTGCAACGCGCACTGTTTTGGTCTGATGTGCGTAGGGTTTTGCAGTGAATCCCTGTTTGTCGGTGCTCATTATTTACCTCCAGCTGAATGCAGCTTTTGGCTTATTATTAACGAACGTTGGCTTTTAAGCCAGTGGCGAGGTCGATAATTTGTGCGGATAATGGTGCTAACCTCAATAAACAAGGAAGAGAGCCATGAGCGCAGTATCAAGAGTACCGGCAGCGAGCAGTGAGGCAGCGTTGCGCCATTTTGAGTCGTTAATGCAGTTTGAGACCGATTGCTGGGACGTGCACCATGCGATAAGTAACGGATTACAAGATTTCGTTCTTATCGATGTGCGCGGTGAGGCGCTGTTTGACGCAGGGCATATTGAGGGCTCGGTATCGATTCCCCATGCTCGATTGAATGAACGTGCGTTGGTTCACTACCCGCAAGAGACGCTGTTTGTCGTGTATTGCGCAGGGCCACACTGCAATGGCACTGAAAAAGCCGCCGTTCGTTTGGCTCGCCTCGGCAGACCAGTGAAAAAGATGATTGGTGGTGTAACAGGTTGGCAGGATGAAGGCTTTGCTTTGGTCACAGGTTCGAAGAGCGAGCAGAAAAATGCATCTTATGCATAACATGAGTGTAGAAATGTCATTTGAGTCATGGCGCGCGGCGCTCTACACTCCGCGCTCTTTTTACTGTCACTGAGGCTGAAACGTATGCTTTTTTCATCCCTTTTATCGCAATCACTCAGTGCTCAACTAATGAGAATGACCTTAGTGCTTGTGCTTGTCTTGGTAGGGGTTCACCATTCCCCCTCCTTGCTTAGTACGTTGGCCGAACAAGCGATGGCACTGGGGTGTCATGGACAAGAGCTTGAGTTCGATGATGCTTCAAGCCAAGACCCACGTGCATCAAGTCACGGCAATAGTCATTCTCACCACCATCATTAAGGGCAACAATAATGAGTGTATTTCGATTTCCACTGATGGTTTGGCTGGGCATTGCCATTCTCATCATCTGTTTGGGTATTCGCCAATCGTTCGGCATTTTTATGATGCCTATTTCAGAGCACTTTACGGTCGGTCGAGAGTTTTTTAGTTTCGCGATTGCCCTACAAAACCTGCTATTTGGTGCGTTTCAGCCGTTTGTTGGTATGGCCGCTGATCGCTTCGGCGCCAAACGTATTATTGTCGGTGGCGCTCTGGCCTATGGATTGGGGCTTTATTTGACCTCGATCGCCACTGTGCCTAGCGTGTTGTATCTCTCATTGGGTGTGTTGGTTGGCCTTGGCCTTAGTGCAACCAGTTATGTGATTGTGCTCGGGGCCGTCGCCAAAGTGGTCCCCGCACAGCACGCGGCCAAAGCGTTTGGATTGACGACCGCCGCAGGCTCGTTTGGCATGTTTGCGATGATCCCGGGCGCTCAAGCTCTGCTGTCTGATTTTGGCTGGCAAGGCGCGATGCAGGTGTTTGCACTGCTCTGTTCTACTATGGTGGCTTTTGGTCTGTTTATGAAAACGCCTAAAACGAGTGCGGCGACCACTCAGGTGGCGGATGATCAAAACCTTAAACAGGCACTGAAAGAAGCCTTCTCCCACAAGGGGTATTGGCTGATCCATGGTGGCTTCTTTGTATGCGGGTTCCATGTGATGTTCATTGCAACCCATTTGCCCAGTTATTTGGCTGATAAAGCCCTGCCTGCGTCAACGGCGGCGATGGCGCTGGCGTATGTCGGTATCTTCAATATTTTTGGTTCGTACTTTTGGGGCGTGCTGGGTGATAAATTCAGCAAACGCCACGTGATGGCGGCTTTGTACGTTATGCGAACTATAGTCATCGCTGGGTTTGTCACTTTGCCTGTTACTGAGTCAACGGCGGCGCTTTTTGGCGGGGCGATCGGCTTTGTATGGCTAGGGACTGTGCCGCTGACGTCGGGCTTAGTTCGGCAGATCTTTGGCGCGAAATACCTTTCCACCTTGTATGGGTTGGTGTTTTTCAGCCACCAAGTCGGCAGCTTTCTTGGCGCGTGGGTGGGCGGTCGAATTTATGACTACTACGGCTCTTACGATCCGATTTGGTGGTCGACCGTGGTCTTGGCTTTTGCTGCGGCATTGATTCATTTGCCGATCAACGACAAGCCTGTGGCAAGATTGGCCGCTGCGAGCTGATCCGTACGTTCAACCTAATCCAAAGCTTTAAACTAATCCATAATGGTACAAACTGCGTATTGAATGGGAGTGATTGATTTTATGGAGCAAGGCTTTGTCACTCCCCACATCTCGAAGAGGGTTGTACTGGTTTCACAATGATTTTCGTCTGACAGACAACCCATTACTTCAAGCCGCAGCAGAGCAGGTCGATGAGATGCTTTGCGTCTGCAGCCCGCCTCAGATGACCCATTTTCTCTCTCGCTTTTCTCAGCAGTGCCAGTTGGGAGCGAGCAGAGAGGCTTTTTGGTCTCAATCGGCCAGCGATCTGGCGGCCAGTTTGGCTAAATTAGGTCAAAGCCTCTATTGTTTGCCTGATCTTAGCGCCGCTTCGCTCGCAGCTCTCATTCGAGAGCAGGGCATTACCCACCTTTATTGTCAACGTTTTGCGGGTATAGATGAGCAGCGCATAGTGGATGCGTTGCAAGCAACGTGTCCTGATCTCAATATCATCCAAAGAGAGAGTGGCCACATACTTGATGGATCTGAGCTGCCTTTTTCACTCGCCGAACTGCCTGCCACTTTTAGCCGATTTCGAAAGCGTGTCGAACCCCTTGCAGTGCCAGTGCCCTTGCCTGCGGTTGAGACATTGCCAAGTGTGATTGAGGTCGATTACCCACTAGTGACGACGAGTCCCTGCCAAAGCGGGCAGTTTCTGGGGGGAGAGGGCGCGGCGCTAGCCCATTGTGACGATTACTTTTCGACGTCCAACGCGAGTCACTATAAAGCGACCCGCAATGGCCTTGAGGGCATGGCTTATTCGACCAAGTTCTCACCGTGGCTCGCTCAAGGTTGTCTCAGTGCACGGACCATTTTGGCCAAACTGGCGCAGTATGAGGCGGCTCATGGAGCCAACGAGTCAACCTATTGGATTGCGTTTGAGTTACTATGGCGTGACTACTTCTACTGGTATGCAAGATTGCATCGTCAGCGTTTATTCGCTTTTCGAGGTATCACAGATCAAGCCCCGCTCACGTCGTTTTACCCGGAGCGCTTTGCGGCGTGGATAGCAGGGGAGACGCCTTATGCGATCGTTAACGCATGCATGAAACAGTTGCGTGCGACAGGATATATGTCCAACCGCGGCCGTCAACTAGTGGCGAGCTGTTTGGTTCATGAGTTGGGTATGGATTGGCGTTATGGCGCTGCGTATTTTGAAACGCAGTTGGTGGACTACGATGTAGCCTCAAACTGGGGAAACTGGCAGTATCTTGCGGGCGTCGGAGCGGATCCACGCAGCGGACGTCAATTTAATCTCGAGAAACAGACCCAAACTTACGACCCTGACGGTGAATTTATCCGTCGTTGGCAGGGGACACCCTCTCACTCGTGCTTGGATGCCTTCTCGCGCTTAGATGCCTTCGATTACAATGGTTGGCCGATTGAGGATAGCGGGGAGGGGAGATAAGTGAACTATTCCTGCGTTCGGCTCATTTTGGGTGACCAGTTAAATCATCAGCACGCTTGGTTTGCACAGAAAGAGGAAGGGGTGCTTTACCTCATAGCAGAGCTGCATCAAGAAGCCCACTACACCCGTCATCATAGCCAGAAAATCGCGGCTTTTTTTGCCGCAATGGCGAACTTTGCACGTGAGTTGCAAGAAGCGGGGCATCACGTGGTGCATCTGACCCTCGATGACACTGAGCCCTACAAAGATCTGCCCTCACTCATTACGCATTGGGTCGAGCGGGTGAATGCCGAGACGTTCGAGTATCAAAGGCCGGATGAATACCGACTGATGCGGCAGCTCGAACTGTTGTCACTGCCTCAATGTAAAGTGCGCTGTGTCGAGAGCGACCACTTTTTGCTGCCATTTGATGAGATTGGCGACTATTTTAAGTCGGGTAAAGCGGTCAAGATGGAAAATTTCTACCGCAAAATGCGCCAGCGCTTTGATATTTTGATGGACGCAGACAAACCCGTCGGTGGGCAGTGGAATTTTGATGGCGACAATCGCAATAAGCTCAAAAAGTCCGATATTGAGGCGCTGCCGAGACCTCTGCTGTTTGCCAACGATGTCACATCGATCAATGAGCGTATCAAGCGTCATCAAATCCCGACGATCGGGCAGCAGCAAGAGCGTCTTGTCTGGCCGATATCTCGTCATCAAGGCTTGAATTTGTTGGCGCACTTTTGCCGAGTGTGTCTACCGCTCTTCGGTCGCTTCCAAGATGCGATGACCGATCAGCATCTTAGCCAATGGAGCCTCTACCACAGCAGACTCTCTTTTGCGATCAATACTAAAATGCTCAGCCCATGTGAGGTAGTGGACGCGGCGTTAGAGAGTTACCACCAGAGTCAGCGCAGTGACAGCCCGATTACCTTGGCGCAGATCGAAGGTTTTGTCCGTCAGATCATCGGGTGGCGCGAGTATATGCGGGGTATTTATTGGATCAACATGCCAACCTACGCGACGCTCAATGAGCTGCAAGCCCAGCGCCCCTTGCCGAGCTACTTTTGGCATGGCCGCACTCAGATGAAGTGTATGCATGCCTGTATTGGTCAATCGCTTGAGTGGTCTTACGCCCATCATATTCAACGCTTGATGGTCACGGGCAATTTTTGCTTGCTGGCTGGTGTTGCACCGGACGAGGTCGATGCGTGGTACCTTGGCATCTATATTGATGCCATAGAGTGGGTAGAGATGCCCAACACGCGCGGGATGGCGCTGTTTGCCGATGGAGGCATCATTGCCACCAAACCTTATTGTGCGAGCGGAAACTACATCAACAAGATGAGCGATTACTGCAAAGGGTGTCACTACGATGTGAAGCAACGCAGCGGAGAGAGGGCCTGCCCGTTTAATAGTTTGTACTGGCGTTTTATGTTGCTTCATCGTGAGCGTCTCAGTCGCAACCCACGCATCGGTATGATCTATCGCAGTTGGGATAAGCTGTCAGAGGCCGAGCAGGCAGAGGTGTTATCAACGGCGGAGCGTTACCTAGCGCAGATAGACGCGTTGTAACGCTGCACCTTGCAAGCAATGGGGTACTTAGCGTGATCTGTGGTATCTCCATGACACTATCTCAGTTAAAATAAGTTATTGATTGATTATCAAAAGCGGTAAACACCGCTTTTTGCTTGTGTTGACCTATGTTTGCTGAGTGGATGACTTCAGAGGCGCTGATTGCGGCGCTGCTTATTTTTATTGGTTCTTTTGTCCAAACCGCCATCGGTTTTGGTTTGGCGATTGTGGCGGCGCCACTGCTGTTTTTAGTGTCACCGGATTATGTCCCCGCCCCGATCTGTCTCGTCGCGCTGTTTATTTCACTGCTGAATGCGCTCAAGCATCGCGCCAGTGTGGAAATTGGCGGTTTGAAAATGGCGTTGATTGGTCGTGTGCCGGGCTCTATCGCTGGTGGCGTGTTGCTGGTGATGGTCTCGACCGACATGCTCGCGCTTTGGCTCGGTTTATTAGTGCTGTTTGCTGTGGCGGTGAGTCTGCTGCCTTTTCGTATTGAGCCAACCCCCGTCAAAATGGGCATCGCAGGTTTCTTTTCTGGCTTTTTTGGTACTAGCAGCGCCATTGGCGGGCCGCCGATGGCGCTCTTGTTGCAGCATCAAGAAGCAAACCAGTTGCGTGGTAATCTCTCGGCCTTCTTTGTCTTTAGCTCGATCATTTCTTTGATGATTCAAATGCCAGCGGGCTTTTTGAATTGGCACCATGTCTGGATCACCGTGCCGCTGATCCCTGCCGCTTGGGTGGGCTACAAGCTAGCTCAGATGACGACGCATTCGTTACCCAAAGAGAAAATTCGCGTGGGCGCCTTATTGCTGTGCAGTATCAGTGGTATAACGGCCGTGTGGCAGGCGCTGGCCAGCTAATGAGCGTGCGAAGCGGTTTTGTGTTTGAATAGATGACCAACAGTGAGTGAGGAGATCTGAGAATGACTATGCTAAGAATGCTAGGCAATGTGATTTGGTTTGTGTGCGGCGGCGTCATTATGGGGCTGATGTGGTGGTTATTTGGTCTGCTGGCGTTCATCAGCATCATTGGCATTCCTTGGGGGCGTGCGTGCTTTGTGATGGGCAATTTTTCCTTTTTTCCGTTTGGCCAAGAGGCGATTTCCCGTGAAGAGCTGACCAATGAGGTCGACATTGGCACCAGTCCATTTGGGCTGGTGGGTAATATCATCTGGTTTCTACTGGCGGGGATTTGGCTTGCGATTGGTCATATCTGTTCTGCGGTGGCGTGCTTTATCACCATCATTGGTATCCCGTTCGCGCTGCAACACCTGAAATTGGCGCTGATTTCGCTCGCACCGATTGGTAAAACGGTTGTGCCCGTCGAGCAAGCCGCTCGGGCACGCTATTCAAATCGCCCGTAGATTCCGCGAGTACCACTCACCAAAGAGCCCCGCTTACTATATATAACAGTGTGTGGGGCTCTCTTTTTGACGCTCTCTTAGACGAACGGTTAGGAAAATGCGTAATTCGCTCAGTGACTCATTGGTTCGCCGTTATTTATTCGCCGTAGATGTCGAAGCTAAAGTATTTGCTGGCGATCTTGTCGTAAGTGCCGTTGGCGCGAATGGCGGCAATAGCTTGGTTAAACTGCTCGGCTAAGGCCGTGTCGCTTTGACGTAGTGCCAGTGCGGTGCCTTCACCAATGTAGGCTTTGTCAGTCACCGCTTCACCCACAAATTCAAACCCTGCACCAATCTCTTTGTCTAAGAAGGCAAGCGCGAGTTGATCTGAGTTACCAAAGGTGACGTCCAGACGACCGTTTTGCATGTCGATGTACACTTCATCTTGACCACTGTAGCGTTTGATCTCAGCCACATCACCAAACTTGTCCGTGACGTAACGGTCGTGAATCGTACCTGACTGCACACCGATCACTTTCCCTTTCAGTCCGGCTTGGCTGATCTCAATGTTGCCTTGCTTAGCGGTGACGAAACGTGCTGGCGTTTGGTAATACTTGTCGGTAAAGAGAATGCGCTTTTTACGCTCTTCAGTAATACGCATCGAGGCCATGATGACGTCCGATTTACGCGCGAGTAAGCTTGGAATTAACGCATCCCAACCTTGTGATACCCAAGTGCACTCCAGTTTTGCTTCAGCACATAGGGCATCGGCGATTTCAATGTCAAAGCCCGCAGGTTTGCCATCGGCATCCATGTAGTTGAAAGGGGGATAAGTGAAATCAGACGCCAGACGCACGGTTTTCGCCAACGCTGGGGCGGTCATCATAGTGGCGGTGCAAGCAATGAGAGTGAGGAGTTTTTTCATCGTGGTTCCTTTTTATAATGGGTTACTGCGCCGAAGTGGCGGGGTAGCGACACATGAGCTCGGCAACTTCATCCATGCTTTGCTCTGAGCCGATGGTAATACGAACGCAATGCTTCAAACTTGGCTCATGAGCCTGATTGCGCGTGACCACGCCATGCTCGGCGAGGTACTGAAACAGGTCCACACCGGGTTTGGTGCGAATTAGAACAAAATTTGTCGCGCTCGGATAGAGGGTCTCGATCCAGTTCAGTGAGTCAATGCGCGCGATAAAGCGCTGTTTGGTCTCAATCAGACGCTGAGTCGCCGCGGCGACTTTCTTTAGTCCCTCGTTGCTGAGCGCTTTAAGCACAATCTCCGCCGTGCTGTCAGGCATCGGGTAAGGAGGGACGAGCTTTTTCACATAGTCCATAACCGCGGGTTGAGCGATGATAAAACCACAGCGCACCGCCGCCAAACCGAAGGCTTTGGATAAGGTTCGGATGACGACTAGATGCGGATAGTGATCGATAAGGTCGACCACGCTCTCGCCAAGTTCAAACTCAATGTATGCCTCATCCACGACCACGATGGCGTCGTTCGCTGTATTTTCGAGCACAGTAATGATGTCTTGACGGGCGAGCAGTTGGCCCGTCGGATTATTCGGTGAGCAGAGAAAAATAAGGTTAACCTTTGGCGCTGCGCATTTGATGCCTTCAACATCTAACGTAAAAGCATTGCCCATCAAAGGGACATCGATAGTGTCGACCGCGAAGGATTCGGCGCAAAACTCATACATGGCGTAGGTTGGCGAGCAAATCGCGATCTTGTCTTTACCTGGCTGGCAAAAGGTTCTGACCAACAGATCAATCGCCTCATCGGCGCCGCGTACGGCCATCACATCCTGGTCGGTATGGCAGTACGCTTGGTAAGCGCGCGCGATGTCGTGAGGCAAATAGTCAGGGTAACGGGAGTAATCGGATTGTTGTTCATCAAAAAAGATCGGGGTCTCTAACTCGTTGGCGTTGAGCCACACGCGCCCATGACCACCTATGCGTCGAGCAGATTGATAAGGTATTAATTTTTTTATGCTCTCAGGCGCTAATTTATCCGCTAATGAATCCATTTACGTTCCTTTGAATGATTTTATAGTCGCTCACAATGAAAAATTATTTCTTATAAGCGGTTTGTATTGCCAATTTAGTCAAAAATGGGAGTTGGATGAAACGAAATTAATACATGATAGCCATGCATTTTTGTCATGGCTTGTGTTAGGGGTTTTAACATGATTTGTGCTAGAGTCGTAGCATTCTGGCAGACAAGTATTGACGATGAATCATCGACTTCCTTCGACAAAAAATTTGCAAGCCTTCTTGGCAACGGCGGAGCATCTCAATTTTACTCATGCGGCGAGTGCGATGGCGATGACGCAAGGGGCGATCAGCCGTCAGATTCAGTCACTTGAATCCATGATGGGGGTGAGTCTGTTTTATCGCCACGCTCGCGGTTTGGCACTGACACCAGACGGACTCAAGTTTGTGCCACTGGCCGAAGCGGTTATTCACCAATTGCAAAATGCGGTGCGTGAGGTCGCAGAGAGCGCCAACCGCATTAAACTCAATGCGCCTAGCTGTATCACCACGTTTTTGCTGGAAAAATTGACGGCCTTTCAGATTTCTCATCCGGATATCAATGTTGAGCTTACCTCGACCACCAAGCATCAGCTCCACCCTAACTTTGATAGTTTTGATCTGGTGATCATGTATGGCCGAGCGAGTGCGACCAAGCGTGTGAGACAGGTGCTTTTGTTTGAGGAGCGCCTTTCCCCAGTTTGTGCACCGCAGATTTGGCACCAAGCGCAGCAAGAGGGGGGCGGTGATGCTTACCAGTCATTGCGGCGCGTTAACTGGCTACACGCGAATGCGGAGCAATCCGATTGGCAGCTGTGGCTTGATAGTATTGGGTTAAGTCAACTGCGCGGCGCACGTAACCAAACCTTCGCCACTTTGGATCAAGCGATGAATGCCGCGCAACTGGGCTACGGGATGACGGTCGGCGATCTCACTCTGGCAGCGCGTCAAATCGAGCATCAGCAACTGATTCAGCCTTTTGAGCATGAGGTACTGTCCGGCAAAGGCTACTATTTGATCGCTCCCGCAGACAGCGACAATCCGAATTTGAGCGCCTTTGTTGAATGGTTGGCGTCGGTGAATACGCCTTAGTTTTTGGCCTGTGAGAGGTTAATACGCCTTGATACCGTAAGCGCGCAGTTTCGCGGGTAAGCACTCATCGAGCGTCTCGACCTCTTCTGGGTGTATCTCAAGCAGTTCAAAACCGTGTTGAGTGTAGAGGGCGCGAAGGGTCTCACGTTGGTCATCTGGCATTGCGCCGCTGTCTGAGCCCCAATACTGGATATAGACGTTGCCTGTAGGTAGATAAAAATCGCTCAACACATCTTGCTCAATAGGCAGCGGTCTATCGTAGGCGTGGACAACGCCGTTCATGTACAGCCAGTTATCAATCAATAGCTCACCTTTGGAGCGCACATAGTGCCCGTCTAAGGTGCGATGTTTGGCTTCAAACTTTTGCCGAAAGCTATAGAGGGATTTATCCGTCGCGTGCGCGTGTGCATCTTGACCGGAAAACTCGACCACCGTTTGCCTCAGGCGTTTGTTTCGCGCTATTGAGTCATGCCAGACGACAAATTTCTGGCCGCTCTGTTTATCCTCACGTTGGTAACCACCGACACTGAGCCCCGTCTGGCTCACTTGCCAGCCTTGCTCGGTTTTTTGGATCCAACCGAGTTCTTGAAGCAGCTGATTGATTTTTTTCGCCGCTAGGGAAAAGCGCTCGCCAAGCTCGGTGGCGGTGAGCGTTTTGCCGCTGGTGGCGTCACTATCAATCAGTAGGTTGCTTGGCCAGACGATAAACTGGCCAAATTTGGGGTGGGTGGCGTAGTCACCACCAAACTTTTTGCCCAGTTCCGTCAACACCCAACTCTCGTCATCACGATTGATGTAGCCAGCCAGTTTCAACTGATTAAACAAGGCTTTGGCGTCCAAGCCGCGCTGTTTTGCCAGCGCGGTAGTAGAGAGTTTGTCTGCCACTGGCTTAAATCGCCTTGTAGTGGAAAATCGCCATCGATCCTGGCGCGATCAGCACTTGCTTGTGATCAATGGTTTGATGCACTTCGTGCGAATCGGTGTTGCAGATCATCATCCACTCTTGTTGATTTTCTGCTGGCAAGGTAAAGCGCGCGGGCGCCGTAGTTTGGTTGATGCAGTAGAACAGCTCGGCACCTGCTTTGTCGATGCCCAGTTGCAACGCGACACAACTCAGTTGGTTCCAATCTTCATGTTCCATGAAGGTGCCATCAATGCGTCTCCATAGCACGCGGTTTTCATTGCGGGTATCGCCACTAAAGGCGCGAATGAACGGTACCATGTAGGTTTGACGTGCTTTCACCATTTGCGCTAGCCACTCACGAAAGCTCTGCTTTTCTTGGGTCATAGACCAATTGAGCCAGCTAATTTCGTTGTCTTGGCAGTAGGCGTTGTTGTTGCCCCCTTGGGTATGTGAGAGGACGTCGGCGGTCAAAATGTGCGGAATGCCGAAGGCGAACAGTAAGCTCGCCATGAAATTGCGTTTCTGCCGCTCGCGTTTTTCGATAATGCGCGGATTATCGGTTGGCCCTTCGATGCCATAGTTTGCGGAGCGGTTATCCCCGTGACCGTCCCGGTTTTGTTCGCCGTTGGCGTCATTGTGCTTTTGCTTGTAGGAGACCAAGTCCTGCATGCAAAAGCCATCATGATAGGTGATGTAGTTAACGGTCAGTTTATAGGGCCAATTCGCAGCGCTGTAGAGGTCACGCGAGCCCATAATGCGTGTCGCAAACTCTTTCATAAAGCCTTGGTCACCGCGCCAAAAGCTGCGGGTGATGTCTCTTAGGCGATCGTTACACTCATTCCATCCAACTGGAAAATTCCCCACTTGATAGCCGTTCGGGCCAATGTCCCAAGGCTCGGCAATCAGCTTCACCTCACGCAAGATTGGATCTTGGGCGACGGCTTTAAAGAAAGCGGTATTGGGGTTAAAGGCTTCACGTTCACGACCCAAGGTTGCGGCTAAATCAAAGCGGAAACCGTCCACTTGGAACTCCTGCGCCCAATAACGCAGCGTGTCCATGACTAAGTTGAGGCTCGGCTGGTAAGAGAGATCCACCGTATTGCCACAGCCAGTGTAGTTGGCGTAGTGATCGTCGTGACGCAAGTAGTAGTTAACATCCAGCGCTTTGAGGTTAAACACTGGGCCATCTGCGCCACCTTCGGCGGTGTGGTTGTAGACCACATCCAAAATCACCTCGATACCGTGGCGATGCAGCTCGCGAATGGTGGTTTTCAGCTCAGTCACGGCATCGTGCATCGCGTATCTTGGGTCAGGCACCATAAACAAGTATGGGTTGTAACCCCAATAGTTGACCTTATCCATCTTGAGCAGGTGCGGCTCATGCATACAAGCAGCGACAGGCAGCAGTTGCAAGGTATTGATGTTCTGCTGCTTATAAAATTGGATCATCGCTTCGCTGACTAAGCCCAAGTAGGTGCCGCGAGAGTATTCAGGCACATTTGGGTTAAGTTTGGTGACCCCTTTGACGTGCGTTTCAAACAGCACCATTTCGTCACGCGGGCGATGAGGCTTAGCGACACCTTGCCAATCAAAACTGGTTTTAGTGACGACGCACTTGGCTAATTGGAAACTTTTTTCAGCATTGAAAGGGAGGTCATAGAAGAGAGGCTTATCGAGGGCTTTAGCATAAGGGTCAGAGAGATAATGCTCTGCATCGTTGACCCGGGTAATAAAGCCGTATTTTTGCCCCGCTTTAATCCCTTCTATATAGGTGTGCTTAATACCCGCGTCTTCATTATCGAGCGGGTACGTCGTATAAGAGCCATCGGCTTCAAAAAGCGCGAGTTGTAAGTCTTGGTTAGAAGGCGAAAAAATCGAGAAGTTACAACCTGCTGCATCCAAGGTGGCCCCTAATGGGTATGGGCGAGAGCACTGCATTGTCTTTTACTTATTGTCGTGTGTTTTTCAATCTCACTTTAGTAAATAGTTTTGTTTATAGCAGGTCAAGCCTATTACCAAAATAATTCTCAATGAAATTTAATTACAATTTAATGAAACCAAAAAACCAAATCGTGAGCCGTGTGTCATTTGGTGCGAAACTTTGTTTCGAAATCCTCCTCTACTCCTCCCGATTAGTGTGATCTCAACCAAATCAACGGCGTACTCCCACATTCCTCCTCCCTTCTCATCCCCCTCAAATTAATCTGAGGTGGAGGAAGTCAGCCTTACCCCGCTTCGTTAATCTAGCCACAGTTGAAACGAACGAGGATGAAGCGCAAGCCAAGTCCTATCTTACCTCTCTTTTTCAAACACTCCGTTACTGCCTTGCGGGATGTCCTTAGAGGAAGAGAGCAAAAGAATAATAATCCCTATAAATGGAGTTAAATAATGAAAAAAGTAAGTGTAATTGCTGCTGCAGTGGCTGCGACTCTCGCTGCTGGCTCTGCATTCGCAGAAGATAAAGTGAACCAGGGTTGGCAAGTCAACGGTTATGGTCACCTGCTCTACAATGCTGGTCAGTCTTTAGCACTCAATGAAACATGGGAACACCGTCGCGACTACCGTGCTGCTGGCGCGCCTTTCTCTGGCAACCCAAACCAAGTTGAATTCACAGTGACACGCGGCGATAACTACGAAAACGGTGCGTGGTCTAAATACGTTCTAAAAACAGAGTACGGCAATAACGAAGGTGGTAACGGTCGTGGTTTCTACGGTTCATCTTCAGGTAACGAAGGCCATTTGGAGACCGGTCAACTTGAGTTTAAAGAAGCTTATGTAGAGTTGGGTGATCTTTCCTACTTTGCTGAAGGTACGAGTGTTTGGGCTGGTAAACGGTACCTAAACCGTCAGGCTGGTATTATCACTAAAGAGTTCTGGAAACAATCATCTGGCGTGGGCGGTGGTATCCAATACAAAGATATGGGTATCGCGGTTGTTTCTGCGGATTCAGGTGAAGGTAGTTGCTTTGATTCGAATACTGGTAACAACTCAAGCTGCAAGAACAACGGCGTTGATGATAAGGGCCGTAGTAAAACAATGACGTCAGTAGACTTGTACTATTATGGTGTGGAAGCGCTAGGTGGACGCTTTGATTTTGACGCTAAGTTTATGAGTCGTGCCAATGTAGAGTCAGACGACACAGCAGACAGCGGCTTTGGTCTTTCAGTTACCTATTCTCGTGACTACTACGGCTTCGATGGTTGGTCATTGACAGCTCTTACCTATGGTGAGGGTGTAGCTGCTAACCGTGGTGTGAACTTTGGACAATGGAGTGGTAACTGGCAGGAAGATGATGAGTCTTTGTTCTTTACCTCTTACGGTGTGGCTAATGTGACTGATAACCTTCAGTTAGGTACTGAATTAACGATTTGGAACCTTAAAAACAGCGAAGGCACTATATTTGGCAGCCAGGAAGAAGTAACCAGAGGAATCTTAGGTGTAACTCCTTCATACAAAGTTAACGAAAACTTTAGAATGGAAGCGACACTGACTTATGCAATAGAAGATATCGCTGATAAAGGAGCTTGGGGTCGAGAAGATAATGCGACTGCGTTCTATACGGCTACACTTGCTCCAGTGTTGACTGTTAATGCTGATTACTGGGGACGCCCGCAAATCAAGCCTTACGTAACTTACATGACATCTTCTGATGACGGTTACACATGGTCTAAAAGCGCTAAGGGTGATGAAACACGCTTCGGTGTCGAAGCTGAAATCTGGTTCTAACACCTAGTCATAGTCCTCATTTACTGTTACTAACTATAAGGCGGCCCTAGAGGTCGCCTTTTCTGCTCTCTACCCAAAGGATGAATGATGAAACAGAGTCTATTAATTTTGATGTCGGGCCTTAGCCTTTTGGGGTGTGTCTCTGACCAATCGATTGAACAAAAATTGGAGCTACAACCACTCTCTGCGTCGGTATGTTGTGAGGCGGCGACGGCGTATCCATGGATAACGTTGAACCAAGAGCAGCAGCTTAAATTTCAAATCAACGAGTCTTCGCCTGTTGACGTGTTCCCAAGCGGAAAAAGTTATTTTGCGCCGTTTGTTTTTGACCAACAATCGGGTTTTGTGGACTTGCTTATTCGCAGCAATATGGAAGATGGACTCGTTGCTATCCCGGTCGTTGAACTGCTTAACAAGGATTTCCAAACCGTAAAAACGCTGACAAAAGCCGACTTTAAAATCGTATTCTCAGATGCGTTTGCTCGCAATCGGTTTGAACTTGAAATGAAAGTGGATTCAGTTGAAACACCTTATATGGTGATTTATACCGACAACAGTCAGTTAGCCAGTAAGGTAGTCGTCCCTCATCCGGCAAAGTTACGTGCAGAGGAATCTGGAGAACCGATGCCAATTGTGACTGACCCTACGTATCTTGCTTCTAACGTCGGATACTTTTCGATTGAAGTAGAAACTTTGTCACTGAGTGGCTTCGGGCAGAAAGAGCTTGTTGAAAACTCAGAAGGTTCAGCGGCTAAGTTGAACAAAGCGCCTAAAGTGCAAGCCATATCGGAAACCCAAAACTACTACCACAACGGGATAAAGTCTGCCGTTCAGGCGGGAGAGATCGACAAAGCCTTGAGCCTGCTAGAAGAAGCCAAAGCGCTCAATGTTGAAGGTGCACAAGAGACCTTTATCAAAGCGGTGAATGCGCGCTAACCACTAGCGATTCGTACGTAGTTAATGGTACGAATAGTTTATAGAAAGAAGCCCATGTGGAGGATAAATCCACATGGGCTTTTTCTTGGTTGTATATATCTGTAGTCTGAATGGAACAAGTGAGGCGCCTATCGGCGCCTCGTCTTGCTTAGGTTAGTTGGCCTTTACCACAGAAAGCACAGGCTGAGTATCGCTGTCGTTTTGTAGGTAAACGGCATTAAGCGTAAAGGTGTAGTCACCCGCTTCGCTGATGGTGACTGAGCAGTTGCCGTCGCTACCAAGTGGTAGTGAGCTGCTGGCTTGTGCGGCGTTGTCGCAACCGATGTTGGGGTTACTCCAACCTGAGTCGGCGAATTTGAACGCGTAGCTTCCGGCATCGAGGGTATGGGTGACGCTGTAGATGCCGTTGCCAATAAAGCTCATCGCCCAGTTCGCATCATCGCTCCAACCATTCATTTCACCTTTGACATACACGGTGGTGTCGCCGTACGGTGGCGTGTCGGAAAGATCTTTACTGCTCACGGGTAAGCCAGCGCCTTGGACGCCAGATTGCTCTTGAACAAACACAGCGGTGGTGAGTGCTGGCACGCTAAAGGTGTTACCGCTAAAACTTGCCCCTTGGACATCGCTGTCTGCCGAGTTTTGTTGCACGGCGTGCAAGGTAAAGTTGCTCGCGCTTGCGATATCGAAGTCTTGTGTCTGTGCCGTGGCGTTGACGATGACCACAATCGCATCATAGTTGGCATCCAAATCGTCGCCTGCGCTCACGCCATCGTCAATAGACATGACAATCAGCCCCTGAGTTTGCTCAGATCCGACATTATGGAAATCAACGCGGTTTTGTACCTCGGTCAAACTTGGCAAACGGAACAGCTCACTGGTGCTGCGTATGGTGAGCAGCTCGAGGAACTGTTGTTTGCTCAGCTCGATATCGGTCGGGACAGGTTTTGCGGTGCTGTCACTGAGCAGGGTTTGAATCAGCGGCCAGTTGGCGCCATCTTTGTCTTCACGCGGTAGGCCGACATTCCAGTTGTTGTCTGAGCCATCAAAGCGTACGCGGTTGAACCAATCGCCCGAATCATAAGAATCACGCTGCATCGATTTCGAACGCAGCAACTCCGAGCCCATATGAATGAACGGAATGCCTTGGCTAAGCATCACGGTAGAGAGTGCCACCGTCTGCATTCTGGCGCGATCGGCGCTGCTGATGCCTGTCGCAATCTTATAGGCGTTGTTGTCCCACAAGGTTTGGTTGTCGTGTTTAGAGACATACGAAATGTTCTCAGACGGTTTGTGAGTGTAACCTGCCGGCGCACCGTTGTAGTCGATGTTTTTCCCCATCTGCAGCGTGCCTTCATAATCGGTGAGGCGATAATCGGCAAGGTTACCGGCCATGCCAAGACGCACCAAATCTTGATTGTGCAGCATGGCATCAAGATAAGCCTGATCTTGAGTCACCTCTTCGTTGGGGTATGCCGCGTTGGCAAAGCCCTGATTAAAGCGAAGTGGGTGCTTACCTTGTGAGTTTTGTCCGCCGTCAAATGGGCTGCCACCACGTACTGCATCCCGCAGGCGATCGGAGAAGGTACCGATCTCGGTGCCTGCCATGTTAATTTGCGTGGCTTGATCAAAACGAGCGTTATTGGCCACCTCACCAAAATCCCAACCTTCACCATAGAAGAGGGTGTCAGGGTCGATGCTGCGCACTTGCTCTAACGCGTAGACCATCAGATCTTTTGGCTGGTGGCCCATCAAGTCAAAACGGAAACCATCGACTTTGTAATCGTTGGCCCACACTTTGAGCGAATCAACCATCAACTTGCCCATCATCAAGTTTTCTGTTGCCGTGTTATCACAACAGGTGGACATCTCGACTTGGCCAGTATTGTTGTCTAGACGGTGGTAATACCCAGGGACAATTTTATCGAGCACCGATTTTTCATTGATGCCAGAGGCGTTCGTGTGGTTGTAGACCACATCCATCACCAGCTTCAACTCCATATCGTGTGCCGCTTTGACCATTTCACGGAATTCGACAATGCGCGTGGTGCCTTCGGGGTTGGTCGCGTAGCTGCCTTCAGGGACGGTGTAGTGGAACGGATCGTATCCCCAGTTAAAGCTGTCTAGCATGCGCAGATCATTCATGAGTGCTTGCGCCGCCCCTGTCGTGGGGTCATAGCTGTTGAGTACATCTTCGATGATCTCGTTGTCGCCATTGGTCTCACAAATCGCCGCTGTGGATTTAATAGCGCATAGCTTGCCCACGGTATCGGTAATATCGACGCGATTGTCGCTCTCTTCATCCACCGTCGCAATGTCGAAGGCGGGTAAAATATGCAGCGTGGTCAGACCGGCATCTTTGAGCGCTTGTAGGTGCTGGACGGATTCACGTGACGCTTCGGTCAACGCGGTGTATTTACCGTTGAGCTCAGGGCTGCCAAGCTGATCACTGAAGCTGAAGTCACGCAGATGCGATTCATACAGGACGTGATCTTCATCTTTAGCCAGAACCGGGCTGGTGGAGTTTTCCCAGCCGCTAGGCATAAGAGTGCTATCGTTGAGATCCACCACTTGTGAGTAGCGTGAATTGCTGGAAAGGCTGAGTGAGTATGGGTCTGTGACTAAACGGGTTTCCACTACGCCCGTGGTTGGATGATATACGGTGACTTGATATTGATAATAGAGGCCGACTTTGTCATTCAGCGCCTCAGACGACCAAATGCCGGTTGTCGTGTTTTCACTTAGCGTCACGCGCTCTAGTTCCGTTTTATCGGTATCGTAGATCACCAATTCAACGTTCTTTGCAGTGGGCGCCCACAGTTTGAAGGTGGTATCGCCTTGCTCAACGATGGCGCCGAGTGTTTCAGCCATTGCATTACCCGCATCGCTTGCGGCGAATACCGCATCCAATACACCCGCTTTTTGTACTTCGGTTGAGGCCACCAAGTGACCACTGTTGTTATAAGCCGCGACCACCACTTGCGATTTTAGAATGGTGTGCAGTGTGGCGTCATCGACATCCAGTGTCATTGCGCCCAATTCTGCGAGATGGCGAAAACGTGTTCTCAGGTCATCGCTTAGGCTGCCACTGGTTGAGATGGCAACTTCAGTTCCACCTTGAATGGTTTTGTCACTGCTCATCGAAATGCCGCCGTTTGGCGCGTAAAAGAGCTTGACCGATGCGGCGCTTGAGGCGCTTTCCCATGCGAGTGTATCACGGTTTAGCCAGTGTGCTTTGCGCCCATCAATCACGACTGGTCGCTCTTTGGTGGGTGTATAGTACAGCTCACTGCTACCATGGAAGCCAAATAGGCTGCGTGTGGGACCAAGTTTGGTCAAATCCACTTTAGCATTCTGGCTACCAAAGGCTTTCTCATCGCCTTTGTGGAGAATAAAGTTCATGCAGTTATGTGGATCTGAAGCGTCAAGATCGACCTTGAGCACGTAATACGCGCCATAGGTGGCGCTGATACCTGTATGAAGATAAGGCGCGTTCCAATCCGTACCGGTGTCGGCAATGTCCATTGCTGGTAAATCAGTACTGGTGCATCCCTCCCCATTCCAAAGGTGCATGCCCCAACCGTCATAATCACTGCCGGTTGATTGCGCCGCAATCTCGCTATCGCGTTTGTAGTAGATCACCACCTCATCGTATGCCGCTGGGTAGAGGTCGTCTCCCTCTTCGGTGGGTGGATTGAGTTTACAACCCGCCAAGGCGGCCACGGCAAGCATGGGTATGATGGCCTTAACCACCGGATTAAACGTGTAGTGTTTCATCGTTATGTGCTTCCATTCTCTGTTGATTAGCAACAAAAAGCATACGATTGAGAGGCCACGCCATGTGTGAGTACCAGAGCTAAAGTTGCTTTGGTGTGAGAAATAATGGCGTGATTGAGTGCGCCTCACATCTCTGGTTGAAAAGTGAACAATAAATGTTTTTAGGATCACAAAATAGCGTGTAAAAATAAGACTCAATTCGCGTAGAGGAGGAGGGGTGAGGCGTAGTAAAGGAGGAGAACTCAACCTAAATTATGTGAGTTCAGTAGGAGAAAATAAGGTGCATATTTTTTGTTGTAAAATAACAGTCTCAGATCTGAATTTATCAGATTGGTGGGTTAAATTGTCAAAAAACTCATTTAGAATCGGTACTTTAGTTGACAGCGACAATTGATGACCACGGATGGAAAAATGACGTCAATAAAACTCGGCAGTAGTGAGATTACCCCTAGCAAAATCGTCTGTATTGGCCGCAACTATATCGAACATATTCACGAGTTGGGTAACGCCGTTCCAGAGCAGATGGTGGTGTTTAATAAGCCAGCCAGTGCGATTACGTCAACCTTGTCCTCTTTTCATCAAGAGCCGCTTCATTACGAAGCAGAGATCTGTTTTGTGGTGACGAACGGAGAGTATAGCCATGTCGGGCTAGGGCTTGATTTGACCAAACGCGGATTGCAGTCGTCTCTCAAAGGGAAAGGGTTACCCTGGGAGCGAGCAAAAGCGTTTGATGGCTCTGCGGTGCTTAGCCGTTTTATGCCACTCGATGGCATAGAGGTGAATGCGCTGAGCATTGAGCTCTACATCAACTGCGTGCGCGTTCAAAAAGGTGCAGTCACGCAGATGATCTATTCTCCACAAACAATTTTGCAAGAGCTCGGCAGCTACACCACGCTATATGACGGGGATGTGGTCATGACAGGCACGCCACAAGGTGTGGGTGAAGTGCACAGTGGCGATCGCTTCCTTGCGCGGTTGAAAACTGATGACACCACCTTGATGGAGATTGAGTGGATTGCACATTAATCGGATGTGTGAGTTACATCAGTTTCAATAGTAGGAAAAGACACATACTGATGACGGTGGTCAGTAATACGTTTTTGGTTTTCCAAGCAATCAAGGCCGCAATCACTGCGCCCACTAAATAGGGATTGCTGTGTGACAGCCACAGATCTCCTTCCGGCATAAAGACAATCGGTGCCCAAATGGCGGTTAATACCGCAGGCGCTGAGTAGCTGAGCAAGCGCTGCATACTATGATTGAGCTTGAGTGGTAATTTGGGCTCAAGAAACAGGTAGCGGCTGAGAAACACCAACGCCGTCATCGCTAAAATTGACCCTAAAATCATACCGCTCTCCCTTTCACTTGCTCCGTCACATAACCTGCCAACATGCCACTGATACTCGCTAGCATCAGTCCTCCATCGAGTGAGAAATAGTGACAAGTGACCGCGACGATCAGCGAAGTGAGTACGGCAACGATCACTGGCGACGACTGAATATTGGGCACGACGATGGCAATAAAGGTCGCCGCAACCGCAAACTCAAGACCGAGCTCATTCATCATCGGGATTTGATTGCCAAGCACAATGCCTGCTAAGGTCGCTAAGTTCCAACAAAGATAAAAACTGAGGCCAGCGCCCAAGGCATACCAGCGATCGAACTGCTGCTCAGATTGCTGACCACAGATAGCAAACAGTTCATCGGTCAGCAAAAAACCGAGCGTCAGACGCCATTTTAGAGGCAGTGGACTGATTCGATTGCGCATCGACACGCTGTACAGCAAATGACGGGAAGTAATAAAGAAGGTGGTGAGCAACATAGTGGCAAGCCCTGCGCCCGCTTTAAACATGCCCGTTGCGACTAATTGCGCGGAACCCGCAAACAAAATCGCCGAGAGCGCTTGGCTCTCTAAACTGGTCAATCCCGCGTCGATGGCAAACGAGCCTGCGAGCAATCCCCAAGGGATCACCGCAATGCTCAGAGGCACCATAGCAAGGCTACCTTTGAGAAATTGTTCTCGTTTACTGGTTTGGTGGGTGGGGAGTGTGTCGGTATCCATAAGCCTCAATTATCCGTTTTGCACTGGTCTCTATTTTTCGCCAGGTGAAAAGCCAGCGCGATAGGCGACATGCCATTGATTCTGCTAGCTTATCGATAATGAGGCCGTTATACAAAGCGCTTTCGTGTCACAAAAGCGCTTGAGTGCTAAAGGTGCGTTAAGCTGGTTTGATGTTCACTGATGAGCAAATCCATCACTTGCTGAGCGTGGCTGCTGGCTTCGGCAAAACTTTGCTCAGGTGGGAAGACTTCGACCACTTCGTAATAACATTTAATTTTAGGTTCAGTGCCGGAAGGGCGAACAATCACACGCGCGCCACCCGCGAGATGATAGATAAGCACATCACTGGCCGGTAAATTTATGGTCTCCACTCGACCATCTTGATGGGTGGTGGTGAGCGTTTTGAGATCGTCGACCCGTTCGATGTCACGCCCTGCAATTTGGCTGACTGGTGAGGCTCTTAGGCTCTCTCCAATAGCGGGGGCGCTTGGGTCAAGGGCAATACTGCGCTGCGCATTGACCACCATGCCATGTTGACGATAAATCGTCTCCAGTTGATCCCACACGGTTTTTCCTTGGCGTGCTAACTCTGCCGTCAACTGAGCAAACGCCACCAGCGCTGACAGGCCATCTTTATCCCAGACAGTGGTGCCAATGGTGTAACCTAACGCCTCTTCATAGGCAAACAGGAACGGGCGCTCACTCGATACTTTACTCATGGCAACGTTAGTCAGCCACTTAAAGCCCGTCAGCGTTTGGTAGTACTCACCGCCAAGCGAGCGTGCGATGCTGGCGAGCAGTGTCGAAGAGACAATGGTATTTCCCACTAGCGGCGTGACACCTTGGCTACGATCAAAATGACTCAGTAGATAATGACCAAACAGCGCGCCCACTTGATCGCCGGTTAACATTTGATAGTCGCCTTGCGCGGTTCTCGCCGCCACCGCAAAGCGATCCGCATCGGGATCATTGGCGCAGGCGAGATCGGCGTTGTGCGCCTTGGCTAATTCAATCACTTTGTCCATCGCGCCCGCTTCTTCGGGGTTGGGGAAGTTGACGGTCGGGAAATGGCCATCTGGCTCACGCTGATCTTTGACGCTGTATACTTGGTTAAAGCCCGCATCGCCGAGCAGGGCTTCTGCCATCTCTGCGCCGACACCATGCATGGCGGTGTAGCTGATGGTGATGGGCGCAGGCGCTTGGCTGAGTTGCGGGTGAGTGTTGATGGCCTGTCGATAGGTGTTGTAGTACGCGTCATCAAGCCAAACGAGCAAGCCTTGATCCTCAGCATCACTAAGATCCATCAGCGCGAGCGGCGCCGTCGCGGCGTCTTCAATGTGCTTCGCAATGCCGGAATCATGCGGTGGAATGATCTGAGCGCCATTCTCCCAGTAGACTTTAAATCCGTTGTATTCCGGTGGGTTGTGGCTAGCTGTCACCACCACCGCCGCTGCCGCGCCAAAGTGTTTGACACCAAACGCCACGATAGGCGTCGCGGCAACGTGATGCGTGAGAAAGACTTTAATCCCAAGGGCCGTCAGTACCGCAGCGGTATCGTGTGCAAACTGTTTGGAATCGATGCGGCCATCGTAGCCGACCACGACGCCGCGCTCAGCCGCCTGTGGGATTTGTGCTAGCAGATAGTGACCTAGCCCTTTGGCGGTTTCTTGAATCACCAACCTATTCATACGGTTAGGCCCACAACCCACTTTGCCCCTTAGGCCCGCGGTGCCAAATTCGAGCCGTTGGCTAAAACGATCGTCAAGTTCTGCTTGTTGCTGCTGCTCGATGAGACGTTGTAGCTCTTCACGGGTGGCGGGATCGGGATCGCGTGCTAGCCATTGATCATACTGTTTCATGTTAAGGGGTCCTCGTAGGTCTTGCGACTGACGGTTTGTATGTCGTTCTCTTTGTATTGTAGCTATCTATTACAGCAATGGACGACAGTGTAACTATGGTTGTGATGATTTTAATTGATATCAATTATCATTTATAGGAGCGCAATCGTTAAATCACTATGCGGCCAAAATGGCTATGCCGACAAAATTACTTTGCCGATAAAAAACATTGGGTCACAAAAAAATCATTGGACCTTGTCAACCGCTTGCACAATCTGAAAACGCCAACTAGCTTTTAATTACATTCATTTTGTTAACATAAACATAACAAATTAAACCAAATTTCGCTGTTTATAGGAATCAACTGAGCGACTCCCTTCGGGTGATGTGTAGTAGGCCAAGGTGCGGTGAGGGAACGCTGAGTTCAAGCGAGTTAGCCAGTAGGCTACCGAGCAAAGGAGACATCGTTTGAAACGAGTACAGCAGGCACTGTGGCGATTACTTGGGCAATGGCTTGGCTATGGAATAACCAGTGTGTGGTTGGTGTTACCCGCCCACGCGTCGGCCGAGGAAAGCCCCAAGGACACCACCTACAACATGACACAAGGTGTGACCAATATCAGCGGTCAGGTGTATGAACTGCACATGCTGATTTTTTACATCTGCTGCGCCATCGCACTGGTGGTGTTTGGCATCATGTTCTATTCCATGTATCACCACCGAAAATCCAAAGGCGCGGTTGCGGCGCATTTCCACGAAAGCACCAAAGTCGAAGTGATCTGGACGGTGATCCCGATAGTCATCTTGGTCTTGATGGCAATCCCCGCCACCAAAACCTTAGTGGCCATGGAAGACACGTCACAATCGGACTTAACGATCAAAATCACCGGGTCGCAATGGAAGTGGCACTACAGCTACTTTGATGAAGACGTCGAGTTTTTCAGCTTGCTCGCGACCAGTCAAAAAGCGATCGATGGCATTGAAGAAAAAGGCGCCCATTACCTGCTGGAGGTTGATAACCCCTTAGTGCTGCCGATCAATCGCAAAGTACGATTTTTGATGACGTCCGATGATGTGATCCACTCTTGGTGGGTGCCAGATTTTGCAGTCAAGAAAGACACCATTCCAGGATTTATTAACGAGGCGTGGACGCGCATCGATAAGCCTGGGGTGTATCGCGGCCAATGTGCTGAGTTGTGTGGGAGGGCGCATGGTTTTATGCCGATCGTGGTCCACGCAATGGAAGAAGCAGAGTACGAGCAGTGGCTAGCGGATAAAAAAACACAACTCGCTTTAGCCAAACAAGAGGCTGCGACGTCGCTGACGGCAACACTCTCTCTCGAAGAGCTCGTCACCTTGGGCGAGAAAGTCTATCTCGATCGCTGCGCGGTATGTCACCAAGCCAATGGCGCTGGTATTCCGGGGGCGTTCCCGGCAATCACGGGCAGTAAAGTGGCGACGGGTGAGATAAACAATCACATTGACACCATTGTCTATGGCCGCCCGGGCACCGCCATGCAGGCGTTTGCCAATCAATTGACCGACAAAGAAATTGCGGCGGTGGTGACTTATCAACGTAATGGACTGGGTAATAATACGGGTGACGTCATACAAGCGTCAGACGTCGATGCCTATAAAGCTTCAAAAAGCGCTAACAATGCTGGCGCAGCCGAGGAGGGACAATGAAAACGTCCAAATCTGACTCTATGACGGCAGACAACGTCAAATCTGCGCCTGTAACGGATGCGGAGCTAAGCCGCGCTGGTCACGCTGAGGGCGTGATAGAAGATCATCATGACGATCACCACGATGCGCCAAGCGGTATTTACCGCTGGATTTACTCCACCAACCACAAAGACATCGGCACGCTCTATCTTTGGTTCAGCTTTATCATGTTCCTTACTGGCGGCGCGATGGCGATGGTGATTCGCGCTGAGTTGTTCCAACCGGGTCTACAACTGGTGGAGCCGCAGTTTTTTAACCAAATGACCACGGTTCATGGATTGATCATGGTGTTTGGCGCCGTAATGCCGGCTTTTACTGGGCTTGCAAACTGGATGATTCCAATGATGATTGGCGCGCCGGATATGGCGCTACCTCGCATGAACAACTTGAGTTTTTGGATTCTGCCTTTTGCGTTCTTGATTCTGATTGCCTCGCTGTTTACTGAAGGCGGTGGCCCCGATTTCGGTTGGACGTTTTATGCGCCGCTGTCGACCACCTATGGCCCTGATAGCACCGCGCTGTTTGTCTTCTCTGTACATATTATGGGCATCAGCTCCATCATGGGCGCGATCAACGTCATCGTCACTATCGTCAACATGCGTGCGCCAGGCATGACTTGGTTCAAAATGCCCATGTTTGTTTGGACTTGGCTTATCACCGCGTTTCTGCTGATCGCGGTCATGCCGGTGTTGGCAGGGGCGGTCACCATGGTGTTGACCGATAAGTACTTTGGCACCTCGTTTTTTGATGCGGCTGGGGGCGGCGATCCGGTGATGTTCCAGCACATTTTCTGGTTCTTTGGTCACCCGGAAGTGTACATCATGATTTTGCCCTCATTCGGTATCATTTCGGCGATTATCCCCGCTTTTAGTGGTAAAAAACTCTTTGGTTATCACTCAATGGTCTACGCGACGTGCAGTATCGCGCTGCTCTCCTTTTTGGTTTGGGCGCACCACATGTTTACGACCGGCATGCCGGTGTTTGCTGAGCTGTTCTTTATGTATTGCACCATGCTTATCGCGGTGCCGACTGGGGTGAAAGTGTTTAACTGGGTCGCGACTATGTGGCGAGGGGCAATGACGTTTGAAACGCCTATGTTGTTTGCTATCGCGTTTATCATTCTTTTCACGATTGGGGGATTTTCGGGCTTGATGTTGGCGATCGTTCCTGCGGATTTCCAGTATCACGATACCTACTTTGTGGTGGCACATTTTCACTATGTCTTAGTCTCGGGTGCGGTCTTCTCGATCATGGCGGCAGCGTATTACTGGTTGCCGAAGTGGACGGGTCACATGTATGACCATAGGTTGAGCTTGTGGCATTTCTGGTGCTCGGTCATTTCCGTCAATATCTTGTTCTTTCCGATGCATTTTCTTGGCCTTGCGGGGATGCCAAGACGCATTCCTGATTACGCCATTCAGTTTGCCGACGTCAATCAAATCGTCTCCATTGGTGGGTTTGCCTTTGGTCTCTCTCAACTGATTTTCTTGTGGCTCGTCATTAAGTGCATTCGCGGCGGCGAAAAGGCAAGCGCGAAACCGTGGGAGCGTGCAGAAGGTTTGGAGTGGAGCGTGCCTAGCCCTGCACCACATCACACCTTTTCAACACCACCTAAGATTGATTGAGGTGAGAGATGAACCAAGCAAATGCGAACCAGAAATTGACCTTAAAGCTGTGCGCTGCGGTCGTCGCTATGTTCGGTTTTGGTTTTGCACTCGTGCCGCTGTATGACGTGATGTGCGATGCGTTGGGCATCAATGGCAAAACCAACAGCGAGTCGGTGGTGGCACCTGCCGGGTTGAGTATCGATACCTCGCGCACCGTGAGAGTGGAATTTATGGCGCACAATAATCCGGGTATCGAGTGGCAGTTTCAACCCAAATTGACCCATCTCGATGTGCACCCGGGCGAGGTGATTCAAACCGCGTATCAGGCGAAAAACCTCGCCAATCATACCGTAGTGGGGCAAGCAGTACCGTCGGTCTCACCCGGCCTAGGGGCCACCTATTTCAACAAAATAGAGTGCTTTTGTTTTAATCAGCAGCCCCTAGATTCAGGGGCAGATGCCGAGATGCCACTGATTTTTTACATCGAACCGGACATTCCCGATTCGATTCATACACTGACACTCTCTTACACCCTGTACGACATCACGCAAAAAGAGACGCCACCTGCTGTTGATGATGCCTCAACGCCTGTCACTGCGATGGCTCGGGTCGCATCGGTGCCACTGGCGGCTCAAGACATATTCCGTCAAGGTAGTCGGAGTCAAGGTAATGGACGTCAAGAGAATGGAAGTCGAGGTATTGTGAGTCAAGAAAGGGTGAGTCAAGGAAGCCTTGAGCAAGGAGTTACCCCATGAGTACGAAACATCAACCGTATTTTGTTCCCGCGCAGAGTAGCTGGCCTATCGTCGGCGCCGTGGCGCTCTTTTTAATTGCTGTTGGCGCCGGGATCACGGTGCAGAGTATGGCAGAAGGGGGCGATACCAGTGTCTTCGGAAAGCTGATCTTAACCGCAGGCTTACTGTTTTTACTCTATATGTTTGCAGGTTGGTTTAGCAATGTGATCACTGAGAGCATGAGTGGCAAATACTCCGAGCAGCTTTCTCGCTCGTTTCGTCAGGGAATGAGCTGGTTTATCTTCTCGGAAATCATGTTCTTTGGCGCCTTTTTTGGTGCGCTGTTTTACGCGCGCATGGTTTCTGTCCCTTGGCTTGGCGGCGCGAGTAACAACGCCATGACTCATGAGGTGCTGTGGCCCGCTTTTGAGGCGTTGTGGCCGCTCACCACCACTCCCTCAGGCACGACCACCACAGCGATGCCTTGGCAGGGCATCCCGCTGATCAATACCTTGTTGCTGCTGACTTCCTCCATCACGCTGCATTTGGCCCACACCAGTTTGGAAAAAAATCACCGTATGGCCCTGATCGTTTGGTTGGAGCTGACGATTGTGTTGGCCTGCTTCTTCCTTTACTACCAAGGGGTGGAATATGTGCACGCCTATCAAGATTTAGGGCTCACTCTGCAATCCGGGGTGTACGGCAACACCTTCTTTTTGCTGACGGGATTTCATGGCATGCACGTGCTGCTCGGGACAACGTTTTTGATCATTTTGCTGGCACGTGTGGCGAAAGACCATTTTACGCCGAAGGACCATTTCGCTTTCCAAGCGGGCAGTTGGTATTGGCACTTTGTGGATGTGGTGTGGCTGTGTTTGTTTGTCTTTGTCTACGTGCTTTAAAGAGGTAGACAAAGAAAAAGACAGGCAGATGAGAGCGGTTAATAGGGGCGCACGTTCGGCTCAATGAAACCACTAAGCAGCGCGGCAATTAACAAAATGACCGCGAGAGCAGAGAGGAACACACGTCGCCCCAAATAGTGACTCATGGGTTTGTTGTCTTCTTTGGAGGTGTCTTGGCGCGGGCCTTTGACCATCTCAATTAATGCAAGGCCAAGATTAAACAGAATGAACAGTAGTAAGAGCACGAGCAGCAGTTTAAACAAAAAAATCATCCGAGATTCCTTACGTCGCCGGTTTTATACCCGAGGCTTTGCGTTGATGGTTCTGTTAACTGTGGTTGCCTTTTGCTTTTTGGTCAAACTTGGCTTGTGGCAGCTCTCGCGCGCAGAAGAAAAAGCGCAGATCGCGCAAAGCGTCGCAGAGCATTTGCAGCAAGGCCCTGTCGCGCTTAGTGCGTTGTCTCAAGCGCAGAGAGCGCAGCCAACCGGTGTGATGGTGCATTTCGATTACACCCCCATCGCAGGAAAAACCGTCTTGCTCGACAATCAGTCATACCAAGGCAAGGTTGGCTACTTAGCGATTCAATTGGTGGATGTGCGTGGTGTGGATGAGCATCTGTTGGTCGAGCGCGGTTGGGTGGAAGCAAAAGCAACACGAGATGTATTACCTGAGGTGGAGTGGTTGCGCGAGCCCGGTTCGATGAGCGCAAGGTTGTATCAGAAATCGTTCAACCCGCTCAGCAATGAGCTGTATTACGAAGCGGGCAACCCCGCGCGGGTGCAAAACATCAATACAGAGGCGCTTACCAAACAGTGGGCCGCACCGATGGCGACATTTATTGCGCAGCCTACCACTTGGTCGATGGGTGCAACCACTGGGGAAAGTTGGCCCTACCCTCAGCCGTGGCAACCCATATCGATGAGCCCAGAGAAGCATTTGGGTTACGCCGTGCAATGGTTCTCTATGGCGCTGGCTTTGCTACTGATTGTCTCACTGCTGCTGTTTCGTACCATCAAAAGAACGCTTGCAGAGGTCAAGGCGCATCATCGCAGCCTAGACTCTACTCACAAGGAGGTGTCGCATGACTCATGCCGCTAAAATGGGAACCCCGAATTCGGTCGATACACGTCGTGTCACCCGAGGGCGCTTGACGCTGATCGCGTTGGTGCTGTTTTTCACTCTCCCCGTGATTGCCGCCAAGGCGATTTTGGTCAAGCAGTGGTACAACTCGGGCGTGACCAATAAAGGGACTCTAATCGAACCGCTCACCACCTTTGATTCGCTCGGTGTCGCCAATCCTTTTCAGCATAAACAGTGGCAACTGGGCTACGTCTTGCCGAGCGAATGTGAGGCGCGATGCCAACAGCAAATTCATCTTCTTGGTCAAACTCACATTGCACTAGGAAAATATAAAGAACGCGTCACCCCAGTCTTGCTGCGCACCGATAAAAGCGCACCGTACCTAGAAGAGCACGTGCTGACCAGCATTGCGATCAATGAGGCGTTTCATCAAGTGGTCGGGGACTTTGAGTATGTGATTATCGACCCATTGGGGCAGTTAGTGATGCGTTATCCACCAGAGCAAGACCTCGCCCAACTACCCGCGCAAAGCAAAGGCTTACTGGCGGATTTGCGCAAATTGCTCAAGCTGTCTCGCGTCGGGTAAGGGGGAAGTGTGATTACGTTACTAAGAGCCAGTTTACTGCTCACCTTGATGGTCATTCTTCTTGGTGCCTATACCCGTTTGGCTGACGCAGGGCTCGGGTGTCCGGATTGGCCCGGTTGTTATGGCCATTTAACGGTGCCCAATGAAAGCCACGAACTGGCCAAAGCGACCGCGCTTTACCCTGAGCTGACGGTAGAAGCTGACAAGGCGTGGCTTGAGATGATCCATCGCTACTTTGCCGGCAGCCTTGGCTTACTGGTATTTGCTATCCCCTACCTTGGCTTGAAGCATCGAGCGTTACCTGTTGGGCTGTCTCTCGCACTCCCTGCCGTGATTGTGTTTCAAGCGTTACTGGGGATGTGGACGGTCACGATGAAGCTGATGCCGATTGTCGTCATGGGGCACCTGCTTGGTGGTTTTACGCTGTTTAGCCTTCTTTGTTTGAGCTATTGGCATGTGACTCGTTATCCTTTGGCGCACCGACTGGGTGACATTTCAGTATCTCGTGGACTGCGCTGGTTGGCTGGGATCACGGCATTGATAGTGGTAGCGCAGGTGGCGTTAGGGGGATGGACCTCATCAAATTACGCCGCGCTGATGTGTACTTCGCTGCCGATTTGTGAGGGAAACTGGACGCAATATTTGGATTTTGGGACGGCCTTTGAGCTTATCCAGCCTAAGAGTGAGAGTTACGAATTCGGTACTCTCGACTATGGCGCGCGAATGACGATTCATGTCACGCATCGTTTTGGCGCTATGCTGGTGATGCTGTTTGTTCTCGCGTTGGTGGTTGCGCTTAAGCGTTATCGGAATACGGAGTTTACCCTCTGTGCCCATTGGCTACTTGGGCTGTTGGTCCTTCAAATCGCATTGGGAGTAAGTAACGTACTGCTCAGTTTACCTTTGGCTATTGCCGTTGCACACAACCTGGGCGCAGCGCTGCTGTTGGTCGCCACGCTGAGAGCCAATTACTTGCTGAGCCAAGTCAGTGCGTCAACGAAAGCGACGCAGCGCATCAGCCCGAGAATCGCCGCGTCTGTGAGGGTGCAATCCCCAAAGCGCCAGTCAGTGATCGACATTAAGGAGAGTGCTCATGAGTAAAACCGCGACGTTTACCTCCAGCGCGGAGAAATCACTCGCGCATCACTATTTCACGCTCACTAAACCGAAAGTGGTGGCACTGATGCTGCTTACCGCACTGGTGGGGATGTGTTTGGCCGTGGAAGGCTCACTACCCATACAGAAAACGGTGCTTGGATTGGTCGGCATCGCCTTGATGGCGGGTTCAGCAGCGGCGTTTAATCACCTGATCGATCGCCGAATTGACGCGATTATGGCGCGTACTTATCAAAGACCTCTGCCCTCTGGTCGCATCAAGGCGGTCAATGTATTTGTGTTCGCCTTTGCTCTTGGCGCCGTGGGGATGGGGGTGTTGCTCTTTGGCGTCAACGCACTCACGGCTTGGCTGACATTAGCGAGCCTTCTTGGTTACGCGGTGGTGTACACGCTCTACCTTAAACGTGCGACACCGCAAAACATTGTTATCGCAGGGATCGCTGGCGCTATGCCTCCCTTACTTGGTTGGACGGCGGTCACAGGTGAGATGCACGCACACGCTTGGTTGCTGGTGATGATCATCTTCATCTGGACCCCGCCTCATTTTTGGGCGCTGGCTATCCATCGCAAAGCGGATTATGCCAAAGCCGACATCCCCATGCTCCCTGTGACGCATGGCGAGGAGTACACCAAAACCTCGATCTTGCTCTACACCGTGCTGTTGACCTTGGTTTGCTTAATGCCTGCCTTAGTCGGTATGGCAGGCACCATGTATTGGGTCGGGGCAACTCTGCTCTGCCTCGGCTTTGTTGCTCATGCCTGGAAACTGAAATTCGCCCCCACCGACAAGTCAGCCATTGAGACGTTTAAGTACTCAATCTATCAGTTAATGCTGCTGTTTCTGCTGCTTTTAGTTGATCATTACTGGATGTAAATATTAATGTACGGATGGTGTAAATTTTAAAGTTGGAGATAATATTGCCTTTTAAATAAAATAATGCTTGCAAGCCTTGTTTTTGGCAGATAAGTTACTGGGAACAGAGTGACGAGAGATTGAACATTTTTGCATCACTGTCTTTGATGCTGTGTTCAGGCCAAGAAAATAGGAAGAAGTAAGCGATGTTTCAAACTGATGATGTACGAATTAACCAAGTAAAAGAGTTATTACCCCCTGTTGCTGTTTTAGAGAAGTTTCCGGCGACTGAGTCTGCTTCTTCAACCACGTTTCGTTCGCGTGAAGCGATTTCTAATATTTTAAAAGGCGATGATGACCGTTTGTTGGTCATCATCGGGCCTTGTTCTATTCATGATCCTGAAGCCGCGTTGGAATATGGTCAGCGTCTCAAGGTTTTGCGTGATGAGTTGGGTGATCGTCTTGAAGTCGTGATGCGCGTTTATTTTGAAAAGCCGCGTACCACCGTTGGCTGGAAAGGCTTGATCAACGACCCGTACTTAAATGACTCATTTGCGATCAATGATGGTTTGCGTATGGGGCGTAAATTACTGTTGGATTTGACCGACATGGGCATGCCAACCGCAAGCGAATTTTTAGACATGATCACCCCGCAGTATGTGGCGGATTTGATCAGCTGGGGCGCGATTGGTGCACGTACGACAGAGTCACAAGTGCACCGTGAACTCGCCTCGGGTCTCTCTTGCCCGGTTGGATTTAAGAACGGCACGGATGGCAACATCAAGATCGCGTCTGATGCAATTCGAAGCGCTGGCGCATCGCACCACTTCCTTTCGGTGACCAAATTTGGCCATTCAGCCATTGTCGAGACAGCAGGCAACCCAGATTGCCACATTATTCTGCGTGGTGGTAAAGAGCCAAACTACAGCGCCGATCACGTCGGCACCATCAAAGCGGAGCTGGAAGCCTCAGGTTTGCCACGAAAAGTGATGATCGACTTTAGCCATGCGAACAGTTCAAAGCAGTACCAAAACCAGATGGTTGTGGCAGAGGACGTGGCAGGACAAATTGCAGGCGGTGAAGACGCAGTATTTGGCGTGATGATTGAATCTCACCTTGTGGAAGGTCGCCAAGATTTGGTGGCGGGCTGTGAGCTGACGTACGGTCAATCGATTACCGATGCGTGTATTGGCTGGGATGATACCGAGAAGGTACTGCGCCAGCTCGCTCAAGCGGTCGAAACGCGTCGTAATAACCGTTAATTCTCACCTTCTTGACCTCTTTCCAAGAAAAACGGGCTCTGCGGAGCCCGTTTGCTTTTCTATTGCACTCGCTAATGTGCGTTAGCGGCTAATGTTCTCGTTCACTTTTTACTCGCGCTTGGTGCCGACAAAGGCAACAACGACCTTGTCGTCTCCTAAGGTACGAGAGAATACGTACTCTTGGTTGTTGTCAATCACACGGTGGACTCCGCCGCCAATCGCTGGGTGATTCTGACGAAATTGACCCACACGCTGCCAGTGCGCAAGAAGCGCCTGGCGCTCTTTATCCAGTGTCCAAAGCATGTCTGAGCGTGTCCCTTGATGGAAGTCATCGGCATAAGGGCCTATTTCACGTCCCACTTCATCGCCGTAATAGACTTGGACTGCCCCCGGGCTGAGCAGCAGCGCGTTGGCGGCACTGCGCTGCACATCAAGCGAGTTGAACCGGCTGAAAAACAGTTCGGTATCGTGTGATGACATGTAGCTTACCGGGGTAAAGTCCGGCGTTTCTTGCATGGAATCTGCGTAGTTTTGATAGGTGCTTTGCATCTTGCTAAAACACGCTGCGCCCTTATCCATTTTCTTTTGTAGATCAAAGTTGATTAGGGCATCAAAGCCTTGGTCGGCATAGGGAGAGCGGTAAGCCGAGTGCCCCCAGACTTCGCCCATCATCCAAAACGGCTCGCCCGATTGATCATTGGCTTCACGCCACTGCTCTAAGCTTGTACTGGCTTGCTCTTTGAGTCGTTGCCACACTTCGCCCTCGACGTGTTTGACGGTATCAACACGAAAACCATCAATACCAAAACGTTTAACCCAGTCACTATGCCATTCAATCAGATAATCCGAGACGCGATAATTGTCGCGGCGTTGAACGCGTGTGCCCGGGTTCTCCAATAGCCATTGCGGCGGTGTCACAAATTGTTGTGATTCAGTACGGAAGTCAGGTAACCCAGCCAGTGTCATTTCGATGTCGCTGGAGCCCGGTGCAGGGTATCCCGGTAGGCCCGCTCTGACCCAATCGCCACCCCACCAAGATTGCCATTGTGGGCTGTTGTAATCGATGGCTTGGTGGAAACTGTGCCAATTCTCATCATCGTTTGGCTGCCAATCTTGCCAAGTGGCCGGCATTTTACCTGCATTGACAACGTCGATGTTGTCGGTTTGCAGATCGGCTAAGGTGGCGTACCCCGAATGGTTGATCACGGCATCGAGGAAAATCTTCATACCGCGTTTGTGGGCTTCGGCGACTAACGTTTTCAGGTCGTCCTCTTGCCCAAAGTTGGCGTCAATTTTCGTGAAATCACGAGTCCAGTAGCCGTGATAACTGTAAAACGGGAAGCTGCCCTTTTCGCCGCCCCCCACAAAGCCATGCACCTGTTCTACTATGGGTGATAGCCAAATCACATCCGTTCCTAAGCTTTGAATGTAATCGAGTTTTTCTATCACCCCTTTAAGATCGCCGCCGTGGAAGGTGCCCACTTCATCTTTGCCATCCTTGCGACGACCGTAGCTGGCATCATTACTGGTATCGCCGTTGTGGAACCTGTCCACCATAGCGAAATAAATGTTGGCGTTACGATAGGTAAAGTCGCGCTCTACGGGCTCTGTGAGCACTGGTTCAAGGAGTAGGACGCCACCACTGCTCTCACTCGGTTCGAGTGAGACTTGGCCGTCGCGAACGGTGACGATTTGACCGCTTAAGGCCTCTTTTAGCTCGGTACCATCGGGGAAGGTGTCACCTAAGTTTAGTGTGACGGGGCCACCCACGTATTGACGACAATTCACATCCGGTAGTGGTCGTTTGAACGTTGTAGTGGTGTTTTTCTTCGCTTCGCGGGCGATCACCAATGTATTCGCATCGGCATCGTATTCGAAGGAGTAATCGCCGCTAAAGCGGATGTTGATGGGCAGAGTCGTTGCCGTTTGACAGTTCAGGGCAATCGGCTGCCTAAACTTGACCTGCTCGAGGTTTGTGGTGGGGCAGTCACCACCGGTAGGGGAAATGTGTAGCGTATACTCTTGCTTGGGCAGCGGTAGGACCAAGGGCGTATCGCTATTGAGAGGAAAATCTCGGCTGGTGGTTGTGGTTGAGAGAGTGAGCGTGGGTGACGCGAATGCAGTCGCACTCAACAGCCCACCAATCACTATGCAGTGTGGTTGATATCGTTTCACGTTCTGTCCTTGTTGTTTTTTTAGACAGAATACTGTGAACGAAGCGGCGCCACATCCTACCCCCGATCTACGCCCTAAATTTTGCTCTTAGTCACAGTTCTTTCGGGCTGTGACGATGAAGAAATTGCAGCATCGACGCCTGGTCAAGATAGCCATCGGGTTTTTTATGGGCGCGTAAATATTGGTATGCCGCGATCACTTTGCGATGTTGCTCGATGGGCTCTGGTGTTTGGCCCATGACAGTCTCATACGCCATGGTGTAAGCGGGCATATCGACCACTTCCGCCTGCCTGTAGAGATACCCACACCCTGTGGCTAACCACTCCAGTGAGCAGTTGGCCTTCATCGCGATCTGATTCGCTTTGGCCAAGCTGGGTTCGCTACCTTTGAGATATTTGCGAATCAGGGCTTCGGAGAGCTCGACCCGACGCGCAAAACCAGAAATGGACTCTTCACCGATGAGGGCTTGAAGACGCAGTGCAAAACTCATTTTCGTACTCCAGTTCGAAATTCTGCACAGTATACGTTGTAGGTTGAAACAAACAAGAATAGGGTAGAAGCGTTCTTTTTTAGGAGGTAAAAGATGGTGTCTAAAGTAACAATTGCGCCGCAGGGCCCCGAATTTTCACAGATGATTCAAGGCTACTGGCGTTTAGCAGAATGGGGTATGACGCCGCAAGAGCGTTTGACGTTCCTTAAGCAGCACATTGAGCTAGGCGTAACCACGGTAGACCATGCGGACATTTACGGTGGCTACGAGTGTGAGCAGCTGTTTGGTGAAGCGTTGAAGCTGGATCCTTGTGTACGTGACCAAATTGAGATTGTCACTAAGTGCGATATCAACCTATGCGTGGACAAGTTCCCGCAGCGTAAAGTGAACCACTACGACACCAGTGCGGCCCACATTTACCAATCGGTGAATAATTCACTGGAGCGTTTGGCAGTGGAGCAGATTGATGTATTGCTGATCCATCGTCCAGATGCCTTGATGGACGCAGACGAAGTGGCAGAGGCTTTTACCGAGCTACGCAAAGTAGGTAAAGTGAAGCACTTTGGTGTATCGAACTTTTCTCCTCGTCAGTTCGAACTGCTGCAATCGCGCGTTTCTCAGCCTCTGGTGACCAATCAGGTGGAAATTAACCCACTCAATTTTGATGTTGTCCATGACGGCACCCTAGATCAAATGCAAATGCTTCGCACGCTACCGATGGCGTGGTCTTGTCTTGGTGGAGGCAGCATTTTCAGCGGGGACACAGAGCAAGCAGCTCGCGTACGTGATGAACTGGAAGCGATCCGCGCTGAAATCGGCGCAAGCAGCATCGATCAAGTGATCTACGCCTGGGTATGTCGTCTACCGTCGAATCCGCTGCCTATTATCGGTTCAGGCAAAATTGAGCGAGTGAAATCGGCCGTCGAGTCGCTTCCGTTCGAGCTCACACGTGAGCAGTGGTATCGTGTTTGGGTTGCATCGAAAGGGCACGGTGTGCCATAGAAATCGCAAAAGAATAATAATGAGAAGGGAGTCAGCATTTGCTGGCTCTTTTTGTTTTATCGTCCCCTATACTGAAAGTGTCAAATATCACTGTTGAGACTGTGGCGAAAAAGCTTAATCTTTTCTTACTCTCGCTATGAGATTGAGTGATGATGTTAGATGTGCATGTTTTTTGCTTCTCTAAAATTACAACTCTAATAATAAATTCTCGTTTCAGTCAGTTCGCTCTAGTGCATAACCCGTATCCACGTCAAAGACGTGGGACGCTAATTCACAAAGGGAAATGTTATGGACGTAGAAGTCATTCGCCAGCCAAGTCGTGTCAAAGAAGTGAATGGTGATGTCGTGATCGCCTCGCCCAACGGGGAGGCGCGCAAAGCGCAAGTCGGTGAGAATATCAACATCGGTGAGATGATCATCACCGCTCAAGGTGGGACGCTCGTTCTCGAAGACGTATCAGAAACACTGTTTATTGATGAAAATTGCGTCAGCTGCATAGAACCAGGTGAGGGATTTGGTTGGGCAACCGCGCCAGTCAGCGGCGACATTCAGGTTGATGATGCGCTACTTGGTGAAGGGGCAATGAGCGGTGATGAATTGGCGGCCATTCAAGAGGCTATTCTTGCGGGCGCTGACCCGACGGCGATTTTAGAAGCCACGGCAGCGGGTGCAGGGACGAGTGGCTCAGCCAACGGCGGCTTCATTACTATCGCGTACAATAATCCCGAAGTACTGGCGAGCACCTTTTTCGAAACCGCGGGTTTCAATGCTCAGGCCCAGTCTGAAACGCAAGATACTGGACGCCGCTTTCAATTTTCTCAAGGTGGCGAGAGCGTAGCAGCCACCCTGTCTGAAGGTTCGTTATCTCTCGGGACCTATCCTGCCACTATTGTCAGCAGCACTCTCATTGCTGCCGGGGATCTTACTCTCGATCCCGAGTCTTTTGTTCCTGAGACCTCATCCATAGCCGCGCTGCTCACAGAACTCAATAGTGATATCACTTCGAATGGCGGGGATGTCCTGTTTTCCTATAATGACTCGCAAAATGCAATTATTGGTGTCAATGTGCAAGGGGAAGTATTACGCATTGACATTAACGCAGCCAATATTGGTCGAGACATCAATCTGGAGATCACCACAACGCTGAGTCAACCGATCGATCATCTTCCGTCAGTGGCGGGAGGATTGGTGGCGATTAATGATGACCAAATCAGGATCAACATTGAGATTCAGGGAGCGGATGCTTTAGGTAACCTATTACGCTCACCCGTCAGTGTGAGCACGGCGATCAGTGACGGTGAGGCGCCGACACTGTCTCCTATCGACGGTAAAACGGCACTAGAATCAAGTTTGGCGACGGGAACGGAGGCAGGCAGTGTTAGCCCGATTGTAACGGGATCGATAGCCGGTCAGCTTGGGAGTGATCAAGTGGTGGATGTTCGCCTGGACGTCGAGGCATTCAACCAGAGTCAGCAGGCCAATGGTCTCACCTCTGCAGGGCAAATCGTGACTCTTGAGGCTAACCCGTCGCAACCGGGTGAGTATGTTGGATTTGTCATACAAGGTGAGGAGCGAGTCGATGTCTTTTCTCTCATCATTGAGAGCGTCAGCAACCTGAGTTCTGGCGGCTTTGAAGTCGCGTATCAATTCGAACTGCTTGCGCCGCTTGACCATTCAGAGCAGGGCAAAGACGACGTTTTAGTTTCATTGCCTGTTTTCGCGATTGATGCCGACAACGATACTACCGCCAATAGCAACTTAGTCATTGCCGTCGTGGATGATGTTCCTTTGGTATCTGATGCGAAGATTGTGGTGACCGAACCGGATGTTCAATATGGCAACGAATCTCAGTCTATCACGCTCATCAGCGCCTTGGGCGCCGAGCAAGGCGTGGTGACGCAATTCACCTTTGATGGTGGCGATCCGATTACGTTAGTCGACGGTCAAAGTGAATACTTGGTCACCGACGGTAAAGTGATCGTCTCTGCCGATGGCACACTCTCGTTTGCGCCAGATAGAAACATCGATCATCACTCAGCCAGTGACGTGGTGAGCCACACCTTAGTGGCGACCATTGAAGATGGCGATGGTGACGTGTTGACCAGCACGGTTACTATCGATATTAAAGATGGTAATGACCCCGTCATCACTCAAATCGAGACCGCGCAAGTGTCAGAGTCCGGGTTAACGGGCGGCACCGAAGACGGCCAAGCTGCTGTGCAAGACAGCGGCAAAATCACTATCGATGTCGGCAGTGATGACATTGCCGCGCTGAAACTCGATTTAGCGCGCTTTACCGAGCAATCGACATTGAAAGCGCAAGGGCAAACCGTGCGCTTGATAGAAGACTCTGATGTGCCCGGTCAATACCTGGGAGTGATTACCGTTGACGGGCAAGATGTGCCTGTTTTTGAGGTCGCGCTCGATCAAGCCAGCCTTAAAGATTACACCTTTACCTTGCTCAGACCGCTCGATCACAGCGGTGATAATGATGAGAGCTTGGTGATTAATTTGCCGGTGGTCGCGGTGGACAGCGATGGTGATGAATCAGCATCGGTGAATCTCGCTATCACCGTGAATGACGACATTCAGACGGTGGTAGATGGCGAGATAAAGGTCACCGAGCCTGATACGCAGTACGATAACGAATCACAGCCTATTACGCTCATCAGTGCGTCGGGCGCGGAGCAAGGCGTGGTAACGCAATTCACCTTTGATGGTGGCGACCCGATTCCGTTAGTCGACGGTCAAAGTGAATACTTGGTCACCGACGGTAAAGTGATCGTCTCTGCCGATGGCACACTCTCGTTTGCGCCAGACAGAAACATCGATCATCACTCAGTCAGTGACGTGGTGAGCCACACCTTAGTGGCGACCATTGAAGATGGCGATGGTGACGTGTTGACCAGTACGGTCACTATCGATATTACCGATGGTAATGACCCCGTCATCACTCAAATCGAGACGGCGCAAGTTTCAGAATCTGGTTTAACGGGCGGCACCGAAGACGGCCAAGCTGCTGTGCAAGACAGTGGCACCATCACTATCGATGTCGGCAGTGATGACATTGCCGCGCTGACACTCGATATCACGCGCTTTACCGAGCAATCGACATTGAAAGCGCAAGGGCAAACCGTGCGCTTGATAGAAGACTCTGATGTGCCCGGTCAATACCTGGGAGTGATTACCGTTGACGGGCAAGATGTGCCTGTTTTTGAGGTCGCGCTCGATCAAGCCAGCCTTAAAAATTACACCTTTACCTTGCTCAGACCGCTCGATCACAGCGGTGATAATGATGAGAGCTTGGTGATTAATTTGCCGGTGGTCGCGGTGGACAGCGATGGTGATGAATCAGCATCGGTGAATCTCGCTATCACCGTGAATGACGACATTCAGACGGTGGTGGATGGCGAGATAGCCGTTACTGAGCCAGATACGCAGTACGATAACGAATCTCATCCTATCACGCTCATCAGCGCCTCGGGCGCCGAGCAAGGCGTGGTGACGCAATTCACCTTTGATGGTGGCGATCCGATTACGTTAGTCGACGGTCAAAGTGAATACTTGGTCACCGACGGTAAAGTGATCGTCTCTGCCGATGGCACACTCTCGTTTGCGCCAGACAGAAACATCGATCATCACTCAGCCAGTGACGTGGTGAGCCACACCTTAGTGGCGACCATTGAAGATGGCGATGGTGACGTGTTGACCAGCACGGTCACTATCGATATTCGCGATGGGAATGACCCTATCATCACTCAAATCGAGACCGCGCAAGTCTCAGAATCTGGGTTAACGGGCGGCACCGAAGACGGCCAAGCTGCCGTGCAAGACAGTGGCACTATCACTATCGATGTCGGCAGTGATGACATTGCCGCGCTGACACTCGATATCACGCGCTTTACCGAGCAATCGACATTGAAAGCGCAAGGGCAAACCGTGCGCTTGATAGAAGACTCTGATGTGCCCGGTCAATACCTGGGAGTGATTACCGTTGACGGGCAAGATGTGCCTGTTTTTGAGGTCGCGCTCGATCAAGCCAGCCTTAAAGATTACACCTTTACCTTGCTCAGACCGCTCGATCACAGCGGTGATAATGATGAGAGCTTGGTGATTAATTTGCCGGTGGTCGCGGTGGACAGCGATGGTGATGAATCAGCATCGGTGAATCTCGCTATCACCGTGAATGACGACATTCAGACGGTGGTAGATGGCGAGATAAAGGTCACCGAGCCTGATACGCAGTACGATAACGAATCACAGCCTATTACGCTCATCAGTGCGTCGGGCGCGGAGCAAGGCGTGGTGACGCAGTTCACCTTTGATGGCGGCGATCCGATTACGCTGGTTGACGGTCAAAGTGAATACTTGGTCACCGATGGCAAAGTGATCGTCTCTGCCGATGGCACGATCTCGTTTGCGCCAGACAGAAACATCGATCATCACTCAGCCAGTGACGTGGTGAGCCACACCTTAGTGGCGACCATTGAAGATGGCGATGGTGACGTGTTGACCAGCACGGTCACTATCGATATTCGCGATGGGAATGACCCTATCATCACTCAAATCGAGACCGCGCAAGTCTCAGAATCTGGGTTAACGGGCGGCACCGAAGACGGCCAAGCTGCCGTGCAAGACAGTGGCACTATCACTATCGATGTCGGCAGTGATGACATTGCCGCGCTGAAACTCGATTTAGCGCGCTTTACCGAGCAATCGACATTGAAAGCGCAAGGGCAAACCGTGCGCTTGATAGAAGACTCTGATGTGCCCGGTCAATACCTGGGAGTGATTACCGTTGACGGGCAAGATGTGCCTGTTTTTGAGGTCGCGCTCGATCAAGCCAGCCTTAAAGATTACACCTTTACCTTGCTCAGACCGCTCGATCACAGCGGTGATAATGATGAGAGCTTGGTGATTAATTTGCCGGTGGTCGCGGTGGACAGCGATGGTGATGAATCAGCATCGGTGAATCTCGCTATCACCGTGAATGACGACATTCAGACGGTGGTAGATGGCGAGATAAAGGTCACCGAGCCTGATACGCAGTACGATAACGAATCACAGCCTATTACGCTCATCAGTGCGTCGGGCGCGGAGCAAGGCGTGGTAACGCAATTCACCTTTGATGGTGGCGACCCGATTCCGTTAGTCGACGGTCAAAGTGAATACTTGGTCACCGACGGTAAAGTGATCGTCTCTGCCGATGGCACACTCTCGTTTGCGCCAGACAGAAACATCGATCATCACTCAGTCAGTGACGTGGTGAGCCACACCTTAGTGGCGACCATTGAAGATGGCGATGGTGACGTGTTGACCAGTACGGTCACTATCGATATTACCGATGGTAATGACCCCGTCATCACTCAAATCGAGACGGCGCAAGTCTCAGAATCTGGTTTAACGGGCGGCACCGAAGACGGCCAAGCTGCTGTGCAAGACAGTGGCACCATCACTATCGATGTCGGCAGTGATGACATTGCCGCGCTGACACTCGATATCACGCGCTTTACCGAGCAATCGACATTGAAAGCGCAAGGGCAAACCGTGCGCTTGATAGAAGACTCTGATGTGCCCGGTCAATACCTGGGAGTGATTACCGTTGACGGGCAAGATGTGCCTGTTTTTGAGGTCGCGCTCGATCAAGCCAGCCTTAAAGATTACACCTTTACCTTGCTCAGACCGCTCGATCACAGCGGTGATAATGATGAGAGCTTGGTGATTAATTTGCCGGTGGTCGCGGTGGACAGCGATGGTGATGAATCAGCATCGGTGAATCTCGCTATCACCGTGAATGACGACATTCAGACGGTGGTGGATGGCGAGATAGCCGTTACTGAGCCAGATACGCAGTACGATAACGAATCTCATCCTATCACGCTCATCAGCGCCTCGGGCGCCGAGCAAGGCGTGGTGACGCAATTCACCTTTGATGGTGGCGATCCGATTACGTTAGTCGACGGTCAAAGTGAATACTTGGTCACCGACGGTAAAGTGATCGTCTCTGCCGATGGCACACTCTCGTTTGCGCCAGACAGAAACATCGATCATCACTCAGCCAGTGACGTGGTGAGCCACACCTTAGTGGCGACCATTGAAGATGGCGATGGTGACGTGTTGACCAGCACGGTCACTATCGATATTCGCGATGGGAATGACCCTATCATCACTCAAATCGAGACCGCGCAAGTCTCAGAATCTGGGTTAACGGGCGGCACCGAAGACGGCCAAGCTGCCGTGCAAGACAGTGGCACCATCACTATCGATGTCGGCAGTGATGACATTGCCGCGCTGACACTCGATATCACGCGCTTTACCGAGCAATCGACATTGAAAGCGCAAGGGCAAACCGTGCGCTTGATAGAAGACTCTGATGTGCCCGGTCAATACCTGGGAGTGATTACCGTTGACGGGCAAGATGTGCCTGTTTTTGAGGTCGCGCTCGATCAAGCCAGCCTTAAAGATTACACCTTTACCTTGCTCAGACCGCTCGATCACAGCGGTGATAATGATGAGAGCTTGGTGATTAATTTGCCGGTGGTCGCGGTGGACAGCGATGGTGATGAATCAGCATCGGTGAATCTCGCTATCACCGTGAATGACGACATTCAGACGGTGGTAGATGGCGAGATAAAGGTCACCGAGCCTGATACGCAGTACGATAACGAATCACAGCCTATTACGCTCATCAGTGCGTCGGGCGCGGAGCAAGGCGTGGTAACGCAATTCACCTTTGATGGTGGCGACCCGATTCCGTTAGTCGACGGTCAAAGTGAATACTTGGTCACCGACGGTAAAGTGATCGTCTCTGCCGATGGCACACTCTCGTTTGCGCCAGACAGAAACATCGATCATCACTCAGTCAGTGACGTGGTGAGCCACACCTTAGTGGCGACCATTGAAGATGGCGATGGTGACGTGTTGACCAGTACGGTCACTATCGATATTACCGATGGTAATGACCCCGTCATCACTCAAATCGAGACGGCGCAAGTCTCAGAATCTGGTTTAACGGGCGGCACCGAAGACGGCCAAGCTGCTGTGCAAGACAGTGGCACCATCACTATCGATGTCGGCAGTGATGACATTGCCGCGCTGACACTCGATATCACGCGCTTTACCGAGCAATCGACATTGAAAGCGCAAGGGCAAACCGTGCGCTTGATAGAAGACTCTGATGTGCCCGGTCAATACCTGGGAGTGATTACCGTTGACGGGCAAGATGTACCTGTTTTTGAGGTCGCGCTCGATCAAGCCAGCCTTAAAGATTACACCTTTACCTTGCTTAGACCGCTCGATCACAGCGGTGATAATGATGAGGGCTTGGTGATTAACTTGCCGGTGATCGCGGTAGACAGCGATGGTGATGACTCGGCCTCGGTGAATCTCGCGATCACCGTCAATGACGACATTCAGACGGTGGTAGATGGCGAGATAAAGGTCACCGAGCCTGATACGCAGTACGATAACGAATCACAGCCTATTACGCTCATCAGTGCGTCGGGCGCGGAGCAAGGCGTGGTAACGCAATTCACCTTTGATGGTGGCGACCCGATTCCGTTAGTCGACGGTCAAAGTGAATACTTGGTCACCGACGGTAAAGTGATCGTCTCTGCCGATGGCACACTCTCGTTTGCGCCAGACAGAAACATCGATCATCACTCAGTCAGTGACGTGGTGAGCCACACCTTAGTGGCGACCATTGAAGATGGCGATGGTGACGTGTTGACCAGCACGGTCACTATCGATATTACCGATGGTAATGACCCCGTCATCACTCAAATCGAGACGGCGCAAGTCTCAGAATCTGGTTTAACGGGCGGCACCGAAGACGGCCAAGCTGCTGTGCAAGACAGTGGCACCATCACTATCGATGTCGGCAGTGATGACATTGCCGCGCTGACACTCGATATCACGCGCTTTACCGAGCAATCGACATTGAAAGCGCAAGGGCAAACCGTGCGCTTGATAGAAGACTCTGATGTGCCCGGTCAATACCTGGGGGTGATCACCGTTGACGGGCAAGATGTACCTGTTTTTGAGGTCGCACTCGATCAAGCCACCCTTAAAGATTACACCTTTACCTTGCTCAGACCGCTCGATCACAGCGGGGATAATGATGAGAGCTTGGTGATTAATTTGCCGGTGGTCGCGGTGGACAGCGATGGTGATGAATCAGCATCGGTGAATCTCGCGATCACAGTGAATGACGACATTCAGACGGTGGTAGATGGCGAGATAAAGGTCACTGAGCCTGATACGCAGTACGATAACGAATCACACCCGATTACGCTCATCAGTGCGTCGGGCGCGGAGCAAGGCGTGGTGACGCAATTCACCTTTGATGGCGGCGACCCGATTACGTTAGTCGACGGTCAAAGTGAGTATGTCGTTACCGACGGCAAAGTGATTGTGTCTGCCGATGGCACACTCTCGTTTGCGCCAGATAGAAACATCGATCACTCAGCCAGTGACGTGGTTAGCCACACCTTAGTGGCGACCATTGAAGATGGCGATGGTGACGTGCTGACCAGCACGGTCACTATCGATATTAACGATGGTAATGACCCTGTCATCACTCAAATCGAGACGGCGCAAGTGTCAGAGTCCGGTTTAACGGGCGGCACCGAAGACGGCCAAGCTGCTGTGCAAGACAGTGGCACCATCACCATCGATGTCGGCAGTGATGACATTGCCGCGCTGACACTCGATATCACGCGCTTTACCGAGCAATCGACATTGAAAGCGCAAGGGCAAACCGTGCGCTTGATAGAAGACTCTGATGTGCCCGGTCAATACCTGGGAGTGATTACCGTTGACGGGCAAGATGTGCCTGTTTTTGCGGTCGCGCTCGATCAAGCCACCCTTAAAGATTACACCTTTACCTTGCTCAGACCGCTCGATCACAGCGGTGATAATGATGAGAGCTTGGTGATTAACTTGCCGGTGGTCGCGGTGGACAGCGATGGTGATGAATCAGCATCGGTGAATCTCGCGATCACAGTGAATGACGACATTCAGACGGTGGTAGATGGCGAGATAAAGGTCACTGAGCCTGATACGCAGTACGATAACGAATCACACCCGATTACGCTCATCAGTGCGTCGGGCGCGGAGCAAGGCGTGGTGACGCAATTCACCTTTGATGGCGGCGACCCGATTACGTTAGTCGACGGTCAAAGTGAGTATGTCGTTACCGACGGCAAAGTGATTGTGTCTGCCGATGGCACACTCTCGTTTGCGCCAGATAGAAACATCGATCATCACTCAGTCAGTGACGTGGTGAGCCACACCTTAGTGGCGACCATTGAAGATGGCGATGGTGATGTGTTGACCAGCACGGTCACTATCGACATAGAAGATGGCAACCTTCCTGTGATCACTCAAGTGTCGGGTGGCAGTGTCTTTGAGGCGGGCCTTTCAAGCGGTTCTGGTGGGGAGAATACAAATCTTGACGTCAGAGGTACCGTTACCATGACGACAGGCAGTGACGATATTGCCAAACTGGCGTTCGATGTGGAGCAGTTCAATGATCTCAATAACGAAGGTATCTACGCCTCCGGTCAACGTATTAGGGTCGAAGAAAAGTCTGCTGAGTCAGGCAGTTATGTAGGCTATATCGAACTTGATGGTGATAAACTACCCATATTTGAGCTGGATTTAGGTCAGCCGTCGCTAAGTGACTATCACTTCACCTTACTGGCTAATATCGATCACACCGTGCAAGGCCTTGATAGCCAAATCATTGCTTTACCTATTGTCGCGATAGATGCTGATGGCGACGCGTCTTCAAGCGCAGACATTGAAATCAGTGTCACCGATGATATTGCCAGTATCGACGGGTTAAGTAATACCAGCGAGTGGAATGTCGAAGAAGCCAATATTGAGGGCAGTGGTGCATGGGTCGAAGGGCAACTGGAATATACGCAGGGCGCGGATAGCGTGGTGAGTTTTGCGCTCAGCAATCTCGCTCAGACTCAAAGTGGCCTGACTTCGGGCGGTACTCCTGTCGTCATTCAACTGATTGAAGGCGCAGATGGTACGACAAGCTATCAAGGTATCGCCAATCAGCAACCCGTCTTTACTTTAGTTCTTGGTGATGACGGCAGTTATCGCTATCAGCAACTGAGGGCTTTAGACCATGCTGAAGACTCCAATGTTCTGACCATTCCTTTTGATGTGGTAGCTGTGGACGGCGATGGGGATCGCTCTTCTGCATTTCGTCTCGGAATCAATGTTGCGGATGACGCACCCACTTTAAATGGTTGGGGTGGGGGCAATGCCGTCGATGAAGATGACATTGAGTCTATTGGTTCAGATCAAAGTGATTCCAGTCGCGTCTCGGGGCAGTTTGCTGTCGATGACGGTGTGGATGGTGTCACCGAGTATCGATTAATGGACGCGGACGCCATTTTGGCCAGTGTCAGTTCGGGTGAAGACGCTTTAGTCTGGCAAGATGTGATTAACACTGGCTCCACATGGAGCTACACCGCCGTCACAGCAACCAATGCCACCCCGGTTTTCCGAATCATATTTGATACGCAAGATGACAGTTACGCGTTCGAGTTGTTGGGGCCAATTGATCATCCGGTCGCAACCAGTGAAGACGATGTGACACTCTACTTCACTGTAGCAGCGGTAGATTATGATCACGATGCAAGTAACGTACTGACATTGCCGATTGTGATTACTGATGATATTCCAACCTTGGCTGACCAATCCATCACCAAAGTAGAAGGCAGCGGGTTCGGCCGTACGAGCGTCAATTTCTTTGACCAGATAACGGACCAAGGGGCTGATAGTGCTGAACTAACGCGCCTAGAAGGCGGAGTCAGTGGAGATGGCAATCCGATCGTATTTAGAGTCTCAGCCAATACCTATGAAAGCGCCATTGAACTCTCGAGTGGGCAACAAACTGTGCGAGTGTTTGAGCAGCTAGGTGGGGATGACGCCCCCAGACAGTTAGGTGTGTTGCGTATTAACAGCGATGGTTCGGTTCAGTTTAAAGCCAACGGTTATTTGGATCATGATGGTGACGACATCACGTTCAGTGTCCATGCCATTGCGACTGATGGCGATGACGATATCGATCAAGCGACGTTAGATGTCATCATCACAGACAGAAACGCCCGCACGATCAATTTAAATGTCACCACCTTTGAAGATGCCGGTCGAGATGCATCTATTGTTTACGCCGCTGGTGATGAGCCCGAGCGCGAGAACATCAATGACAATCAATCTGAGCTTGATAATGCACCGACCAAATTGAGCGTGCAGGTCAATCTCTATGATGTCGATAATGACGAGTCGATTGGCGCGTTGACCATCATTGGTGGTAATTACTCAGGGACATTCTATTACCAAGACAGTGCCGGTGTATTCCACGCCATTAAACAGGATACAGATGGAAAACTGCGTTTAGATGGCAGTGAACTGGTGCAGAGCCAAGCTCAAGATGGCAACAATGTCATTGCCACTATTGATAACCTCTACTTTGTGCCTGATCGTAACTTGGCCACCAATGGCAATATGACTGTGCGGTATTCACTGGATATTCTCAATGGTACCGAAGTTGATCACAGCGTGAATGGCCGAATCCGAATAGACGTTCAGTCGGTTGCAGACATCGCTGTTTGGGATGAAGAAAATAGCATCGATCACTATGAAGTGCTTGAAGATGATCGTAACGTCACACTGACTCTACACGCCCAGACCCAAGATACCAGTGCGCCAGAGACCATTACCTATGAACTTCGAGCAGTGACGGGAGACTTCGAACTGCTCGATAAAGACGGTCAGCCGCTGACGGCAAATAGTGAGGGTGTTTATCTTGTATCTTCCAGCGATATCAATTCGATTCAGATTGATCCTGCGGAGCACTTTTCGGGGCAAATTCAACTGAGTGTGGTTGCAATCAGTGAAGAAGAGGTGAATCCATACATCGTCGGGTCTGTCGATAAGTCGACGGCGCGATCCGAGGCGAAAACCATTACTATCGATGTGGCGCCACATGCCGATACTGGCACACTCAAAGTGAGCCGGATTCGCATCAATGAAGACAACATCGCAGACCCAGACAATACCGATCTGCAAGGTAATCGTGACTCATTGACGTTAAATGAGGTGATTGAAATGTTGCCTTCGGCAGACGCAGATGACTCTGAAGTCCTGTTTGTGCGTATCGCCAATATCACCGAGGGTGCGTCGCTGGCTTGGGTCGGTACGGGCGACAGCCCAATTGTGGAGATCAACGTCGATGGCGTAACGTACCAAGAGATCCCATATGCCGTTATTTCGCAGGTTGAAGTCGTGCCCGCTGCGCACAGCAATGAAGATTTCCGCTTTGAAGTGACGGGTGTCGTGAGAGATAGTGCGTCACTGTCTGATGACGCGACGTTGAGTGCTACACACGACGCCTACACCGGGCCTAAAGTGGTCAATGTTGAAGTGAAAGGGGTGGCTGATGTTCCGATACTCAACGATGAATTTGATTCGGGCTGGGTAGCGGTGACCGATAATGGCCAAATGCGTATCGAGACCACCATTGAAGAGAGCCAAAATGCGAGCAATTTTGCACAACTTGATTTTGAAGTGATCTCCGGTGAAAGGGCGCAAGAGCTGACGGATAACTCAGAGACGCTCAGTGTGATTTTGTCGAACATTCCACAAGGGGTGGTAATCGAGGATACGGATGGCAGTGTCATTGACTTAAACTTCGTCGGCTATGTGAATGGTCAACCTAGCTACGAGGCGAACATTACCGGTGCGATCAATGATTCTGGTATCGTTATTCGCCCTGTCGATTCTTCAACCCAAAATATCGATATTACCGCCACCATTGTCGTCACAGAAAACGATGGTCACAGCTTAAGTTTTGATACTGACATTCGCGTCAATGTCGCCCCTGTCATTGATGCCTCAGAGCAATACACCAACCGCTCGGTGGGCAATGAGGATTCAGCTATTAATATCGATTGGCACCCCAAAGGGAGCGACTATATTGATAGCGATGAGCACTTTACGTCGATCACGATCACTGGTATTCCAAGCGGAGCGATGATTAACGTCAACAACTCAGATGTCAGTGTCGACGTGACGCAAGACGCCAATGGGGTAAGTACTTTGGTCGTCACGCCTAACGGACTTAGCCATGAGGCGTTCACTAAAGTCGCGTTAGAAGCGGACTTTATTCAACTCACCCCTGCCAAAGATGCCAGTACTAATTTCACGCTCTCGACAAGCGTCGAGATAGAAGAGCGCGATGTCGAATACACCAGTGATGATATTGTCGGTGAAGGCGGTCGTGTTAGCGCGACACTCACAGGCTCAATAGAAGTGGTGGTGCGTCCAGTCGTCGAGCCACAAGATGAAAACAATGGCCTGCGTTTATCTAATGAGCAAGGCGTGGTGTTTGAACCTCTCTCTTTGACAGGAGATGGGCAGCTAAACTATGTGCCTATCGTCGCGACGTCGGGTGCGATTACGTTTACCACTAATCAAGACAATCCTGATCTCAATGATGAGGTCATCATCTCGTACCAAGAAACGGATAACTCGTCGGTCGAGTTGGTCTCTCAAGTGGTGCTTGAACTGAGTTATGTACCAGACCCTAATAATCCTCTTAAAGATCTAACGTTACCAGACTCTGTACTGGATCAGTTGCTGGTGACAGGGGCGGCCTATGAAGGCAATGGGCGCTGGGTGATCACTGACGAGAGTAATTTCAGTGTCAAAGCACCAGAAGGACTTAACTTTGGTGATATCGATTTAACCGGTACGAATGAGCTCCAGATGACCTTGCACACCCAAGTGGTCGACCCCGGTGATATTGATGCCAATGGTGAACTCTTGGAGCCGAATGAATCATCGACTGGTGCTCAGCGCTCAACCAGCGTTGTCATCGCTTTTGCAAAACAGATTATTCCGGGAGATGAGGTGGCTGCAGAGGTCGCCATCACAGACGATCAGATTGTGACGGCGCAAGAAGATACGGTTGTCAATCTCGGTCAGCAGATGACCACACTGAGCGTGTTGTCGTTGAGCGGCGCTATTGATGGCTCACCTGATGAAGTCACCTTGGTGTTTGAACCAAGCGTTGAGATAGGTGGTGTTGTTTATCCGATCACGATTCAAGGGGGCGATGTCGATTTCGTTAATGGTAAGTTTGTTTATCAGACTCAATACAATGACGGCGCTTTGGGTTCTATCGATGGGTTGTCGCTTGTGCTGCCAAACGATTACTCCGGTGATTTTCTATTACCGTTTACGGTGATCAGCAAAGATACCACCAGCGGTGATGAAAACGTCGCGTCTGCCAGTGTGATCGTGCAAGTTGCCCCTGTCGCCGATGTGGAGAGTGGTAACAGCGCCAAGCCGAGTTTTTCTATCGATGTTCTAGGTTCACTGGACGACGACATGAGCGCGATTGACGCTGATAACAACGGCCAATCCGATGCTATCGGCTATGAAGACAGTTACATTCAGCTTGCCGTCACCCACGCCATTGCTGATCAATTGAACGGTGAGACTGAAGGTGGCCAAGAAACCTTGAATCAAGTGATGTTGACGCTGGCCAATTCTAATGTGGGCGCCTTTTATCAAGTGGTCGATGACGGAACAGGTGGTCAAGTTTATCAATGGATAGGCACGTCGGTGTCGTTTGATCAGCAAGCCATCAATGACGGAGCATTAGATACGTTATTGTTCAAGCCAGCGTTAAACTATCCGTCTGCAGATGGCAATAATCAGGTGGTGGTGAATATTAGTGGTGAAGTTGTCGATAGCGCGCTCTTCAATCAGTCACCATCAACCGGAGAGGCAACCGATAGCCAAACGTTCACCACGTCGGTGAGCTTTGAGGTCATGCCAGTGGTTGATGACGTGATCGTGTCAGGGCCTGGAAACTCTGCGGAAACGATAGAGATTGAAGGTAATGAAGATGAGCTGATAGCGCTTAGCGCATCGGGGCCGATCGATATTGCGCTCACCGACGATGATGGCTCCGAGCAGTTTGTGTCGATCAAGTTGACTGGGGTACCCGAGGGATTTTTACTGCTTGCCGATGCGGATAGCGACTACAGCGTGAAAAATAACGGCGACGGTGTGTGGAGTGTGCGTTTACCATCGGCGCAGATGACTCATGTGGATTTGAGTGGAATATCACTTCAAGCGCCGAAAGACTTCAGTGGTACGGTGGAGTTCAACCTAACGGTATTTACTCAAGAGTCACTGCTTGGTGTGCCAACGGAAGTGACAGCGCCGCTACCTAAATTTGTCGTTACCGTGAATCCAATAGGCGATGACGTCGACCTCGACAGCACGGATCGCATCGAAGGCTTGGAAGGAGATAACATCGATATCGAGGTAGATGCGTCAGTGATCGACAATGTGTACAGCGCCTCGAGCGTTTCAGGGGTAAATGAAAATGGTCCAGAAACCCTGCGCGTTACCGTCACAGATGTGCCTGAAGGCGCGAGCATTTACTATCCCGATGGCGTGACGTTAGCGCAGTTCGACGACGCGACACAGACATGGGTGCTCAATATCAATGCGCCGCATCTAGACAAAATCGTGTTCAATTCAGGTGATCGCAACAGCGATAGCCAAAGTGCGACGGCTATCGATAAGCCGTTGACAGTCAAAGTCCAATCGGTAGATAGCGACGCGCAAGGTGTTGAGGTATTAGGCACTCCGGCTGAGTTTTCGGTGATGCTGCTCATCGATGCAGTAAACGATCAGCCAAGGTTTGTTAATGTTTTGGATGTAGACACCTTAGAAGATACATCGGTGGCACTCAACACTTTGCAGATTGACGATATCGACAGCACGCTTGATGACCCGGATGCTATGTATCATCTCACTCTCAGCGTGGATAAGGGCTCATTGCTGGTGCTCAGTGATGCAGAACTCGTCTATGGCTTGACCACAGTGCAAGGGAGTGACGGTCAATGGATTTTGGAAGGCAAGCTCGCGAACATCAATGCTGCACTTGCGGCGTCTGTGGTCGTCTATCAGCCTGCGGACAATGCGAACGACTTGAATAGTGGTGGTCCTGCTCTCGTCACTGCCAAAGTGAACGATTTAGGTAATTTTGGCTTAGTCGATGATACCAACGCGTCAACCAGTCAGAGTGCACAAACCTCGTTCGCAATTCGAGTCACTGAAGTGAATGATCAGCCTGTCGCGGCCTCGCTGGATCTAGGTACCATGTCCGAAGAAGGCTCGATAGTCATTAGCGCGCAATCACTGATTGATGCCAGCTCAGATATTGATGGCGATACGTTGAAAGTGATCAATCTTCAACTGATGGAAGGGGTAGGGAACCTGGTTGCAAGCTCTGACGGTTTATCTTGGACTTTTACTGCAGGTGAAAACTACTCTGGGCCTGTGCGGTTTAGCTACACCATCGAAGACAATGGTCAAACCCAAGGTAATGACGACTTTCTTCAAGATACTGCGGAGCTGCAATTGCATGTTCAAGGCGTGAGTGACATACCGACACTGACTATTGCCCCAGAAAATGAGGCAATCAGACACATCACTGCCAGTCAAAGCGTGAGCAACCAAGGTATTGCGTTGCTCGGTATTGTCGCAGCACTCACCGACAGTAGTGAAGAACTGAGCTTGTTGATTGAGGGAGTACCAGAAGGCGCAGTGCTAAGTAGCGACAGCGGTACGGTAGTCAACGAGAGTGGGGATTGGTATGCCAGTGCCGATGCGATTAATTCTTTACAAATACAAAACGTTAGCCTAGGTGAGTATTCCTTGACGTTAACCGCAGTATCGACAGAGATTGAAGAGGGCATTGGGATCGACAGCGCTTTCTCTGAACCCATCGAGTTGTCACTGACGGTGGTAGAGGAGGCCAGTGACATTGATGGCTCTTCACAAACCCGTCCTCAGTGGATCATTGCAGGTGACCAAGATACTCAACTGGTCGGGGGCAGTGGTGATGACATCATTGTCAGTGGTTTAGGTTCTGATATTCTCACCGGTGGTCCGGGAATGGACACCTTTGTGTGGAACAGCATTGAAGATGGCGCGGCAGATACGGTCACGGATCTCAATATCGCAGAGGGCGATAGGATTGATTTGAGGGAACTGCTTCCTGAGCTCAAAGCCAATCAGGTGGATATGGATGTGCTGCTCAGTCATGTCAATGCCAGACTGGTCGATGATGATGATATCGAGCTGGAGATCCATCCCGAGGGAGAAAACGGTGCGCGTCAAACTGTGACATTAAAAGATCTTGGTCAGCAAATCAGTTTTGCTGAGATGGACTCATCGCAGATTGTCTCCACCCTAATTGAGCGCAATGTGATCATGCACGATTAGCGTCATTAAGCTAGCCAACCGAAAGATTGGCTAGCTTGACGCTGACTTCTTAGGGCTTGGAAGTCAGCTATTTGCTGCGAACGTAAGCGGCGCAGAACGTGACCACCGCCTGATCGATGGCGGCGTCAACCGCATCATCACTGGGTGTTGGTAGATGGCCAAGCAGTTGAGGCCAAAAGATCACGGCTTTGATTGAGCCAATAAATTGATCGATGGCGAGTGGAATGTTGGCGATCTCGAGTATACCTGCGTCGATGCCCTGCTGCGCCCAGCGGTACAAGCCGTAAGAATCCTCAATTGAGGAGAATTTCTCCATCATTAAGGCAGACGTCTCTGCGCAGCGCATACACTCGGTCATCACCATGCGCGCCGTCATCTGGAAATCGTCATTGTTGATGTGACACATCTGTTTGCGTGTGATGGCTTTAAGCTGCTGCTCTATTGCAACAGAAGTGTCAAACTTCAGGTCGTTTTGGTCATCAAAGCGACACATCAGCTTGTCTACAATAACCTCAAACAGGGCATCTTTGTTTGGGTAGTACTTGTAGAGCGTACGTTTTGATACGCCCGCATGGCGAGAAATCCCTTCCATACTCGATTGCTCAAAGCCTTTTTTTGCAAAGACTTCGATGGCGGATTTGATGATATCTTCTTGTTTTATATCGCTTCTAGTGCTCATTAGCCGAACCCAACAAAACTAAAAGTAAACGATAGTGTTTACTTTTTTTAGGATAGAACCTAAAGTATACACCATCGTTTACTTTTTTGGGTAGCCAATAGGTCATGAAAATGAGCAACGTGATTAAAGCCTCAGTGATTTCTGCGTTAGGTGTCGTAGGATTAAGTCAATTTAGCAAAGCCAATCCCGATTCAGCCCTCGCTCGTAGCGAGCAACAGCGCGCTGAGCGCATCGCCCAGTCGCCTCAGTTTCAAGGTGGTAAAGTGATCACTAGGATGCCTTCAGTGCCTTCTCCTGAAAGTATGTCTTCAGTGATGTGGACCTTCTTTTTTGAGCGCAGCTCCCTAAAGCCGCAAGGTTCTCTACCCAATAGGCCAGTTGATATCGAACGCTTGAATCAGCGTAGTGATGAGATGCGTGTCACTTGGCTTGGGCACTCGAGCCTGTTTATCGATATCGACAAAACGCGCATCCTTATCGATCCGGTTTTCGAATACGCTTCCCCGCGCTTAGCGAAGCGATGGTTTGATCGTAATGTGAGCGCGCCAGTCAGCCGTGAAGCGCTACCTACACCGGATGTGATTGTGATATCCCATGACCACTATGATCACTTAGAAGAGTCGACGGTCCGTTATTATGCCGATAAAGAGGTATTGTTCTTTGTGCCTCTTGCTGTTGGTCGTCACCTCGAAAAATGGGGCGTGCCAGCGGAAAAAATCCAAGAATTCGACTGGTGGGAGTCTGCTCGCGTGAACGGTGTGGAGCTGATCGCTGCACCCGCTAACCATAACTCAGGCCGCACGGGCTTTGATTCCAATACCACGCTGTGGGCATCCTGGGCGATCAAAGGTCAGCATGGTTCACTGTTTTATAGCGGCGACAGCGCGTATGACGATCATTTTGCTCAAATCGGCCAAAAGTTGGGCCCGTTTGACATGGCCTTTATTGAGGTGGCGGCAAACGTTAAAGAGGGCAAAGGCTTCCCCGTTGAAAACTGGGGCCACATGCAGGCCAAACATACCATGCAAGCGTTCTTGGATTTAGAGGCTAAACACCTGTTCCCAGTGCATTGGTCCACGTTTGAGCTGTTTGCTCACAAATGGGATGAGCCGATGACAGACCTGATCGCGGAAGCGAAGCACGCTAGCGCCCAGTTGGTCACGCCGATGATTGGTGAGACGATTTTGGTCAGTGACGACATTCAAACCAGCTACTGGTGGCAAGAGCCTGTGACCTATCTGGCGAATGCCCAATTGAGCTACCAAAATTAGTCTGCGATCATCGCCTAACTTGTAGCTAAAAGCCTGCATTTTGCAGGCTTTTTGTATTTCTGGATGGTCAAACTTGTTCGTCCGGGCCAATTAAGGGTGTTTGATTGGCGTCTATTTTGAGCGTTTGGGTTGGGAAGGCGATATCCGCTCCGTGACGGTGGACGATATCTAAAATCTGCAACAGCACATCTTGCTTTACTTTGTGAAAGCGAATCCAATTGACGGTTTTCGTAAAGGTGTAAACCATGATGGTGAGTGATGAGGGAGCAAAGCCATTAAAGTTAACAATCAAGGTCTGTTTTGCGTCAATATCTGGGTGATTTTGCAGCATGCTTTTTATGTCATTGGCGATCGGTTCGAGTTTGGTGCTGTCGTCATAGCGAATGCCGATGTTTTCGTGAATCCGACGGTTGAGCATGCGAGATGGGTTCTCCACTACAATACTGCTGAACACGGAGTTGGGTACATAAAGAGGGCGTTTATCGAAGGTGCGGATGATGGTCATACGCCAACCAATTCGCTCGACGGTACCTTCAATCTCTCTGTCTGGGGAACGCACCCAATCGCCGACTTTAAATGGGCGGTCAAAGTAAATCATCATCCCGCCAAAGAAGTTTGACAGCAGATCTTTTGCGGCAAAACCGACCACTAAGCCACCGACACCACCAAAGGTAAGTAAGCCTGATAAGCTTAGGCCGAATGTTTGCACAACGGTTAATGCGCCAATGACGACAAAGAACAGGCGCGTCACTTTAGCGATGGCTTGTACCGTGGTTTCATCACGCTTCTTTTGTTTGAGAATGTACTCTTCAACATTGCTGATCAGGCGCATCACTACCCAGATGAAGATACCCACAACGAGAAAATGCTTTAATGTGCTTAACCAGTTGAGGTTAGAGTCAGTTTGCTCTTGCAAGACAAAGCCGAGAGAGATGGTCGCAGGCCAACACCAAATCAGCGTGCTAACGGGTGTTTTGAGCGCTGAGAGCACGAGGTCATCCCAATGGAAATGCGTTTTCTCCACTAAGACTTCTAAGCGCCCATAAACCAGACGCCAGACTATCCAAGCGACAAAACTGGCGAGTGTGATGAAAATAACATTGCTGTTCCACTCTTTGATAAACAGCAGCACATCCTGTTGCCAAGCTAAGACTAACTCATTCATTTTATTTATCTTTGGGTTATGCGCAGAGGGTTCAGTATAGAGGTTTAGGTGAGCTGTGAAAACCAGCCGAATGTCAGAGTTTATTGACTGCTGAAATGATCGGAGAGTGCCGTACGTCGGTGCTTGGCCGCGCCGCCACCTTCTAAATCGACCGTATCTTCATAGCCTTCTTTGATAAAGCGCTGCGTGGGGCTGTTGGGCTCGAGTCGTTTCAATTGCGGAGAGCTGAAAGTGCCTGCAATTTGGTAAATGGACTTACCGCCCCCTGTGGTGAAGAAGACTTTTTTGCCATCAAACTCGAAATCTGTTGCCACTAATCGGTCGTTACGAAATACCCCTTCGCTACTGAGCGTCAGTATTTCGGTATTGTAGGTGGGGGCACCAATTTCTATCCAGCGTCCGTAGACATGTTTAGGGTGCACATAGTCTTGATAACTCACATACAAGAGTGCGGAAAAGCCGAGCGCTAAACCGATGATCACAACGGGCAATACCACTTTAAAGATGGATACTTTGTTCATAGTTTCGCTTCGATCTTGTGTGAATAAACAACGTCCTACCAGTCTAACCCCTCGCTCGCCGGTTCGATATCTCAAATGAGACCAATTCAGAACTTAGACAAAAAAGTTTGATCTTTAGCCAAATAATGATGCTTTGATAAGCGGTGACGCAATAGGAATCCAATAAGTATAGCGTTCGATGCGTTGGCGTGATGATGCAGTGGAAAGTCGGCAAAGGAAATGCTTGCTCTGTCGGGCGGTTTCGTATAAAAGTTTCACTCCATCAATGATAATCGAGTCGTTATTCAAGGAGAGAATCGTGATCAAAGTCAACTCGTACTTCGAAGGGAACGTTCAGTCGTTAGGGTTTAATCAGCAAGGTGAAGCGTCGAGTGTCGGTGTCATGCTCGCGGGTGAGTACACCTTCGGTACAGCAGCACCAGAGCGCATGACAGTGGTGAAAGGGGCATTGACCATCAAACGTGTGGGTGATGCAGACTGGACAACCTATTCCAGCGGCGAGTCATTTGACGTGGCGAGCGACTCTTCGTTTGATCTGCAAGTCAAAGAGGCGACGGCCTACCTGTGTGAATATCTCTGATGCAGTGAGAACCGTATTGGTCTAGATTTGAAACCACGCAATGGCGTGGTTTTTTTGTCTCTGCGCCAAAATGATAACGGTTGTTTCGAAAAATCCGAAAGGATAGTCAGTTATTATCAGTTTAATCACGACAGCCATGAACTATACTCATTAGTATGCCGTGATGCATCGTGAGGAGGTGACTATGGCCGTTGTACCCAAACACAAAGACCAGAATAGCCGTTACGATCCCAGCCAGGATTTAACCGCCGACCAGCTTCATCGCTTTGGTAAAGCGGCTAGCAAAGCGCATGAAAGGCGTAAAGAGCTGGCAGAGAGCGGTTCGGTAGTGTCCGCTGCGCGCGCTGCGAAGGATGCGGCATTTCGCCCTGTCTATCGTCCTAAAAAAGACAAACCCAATACCGTTCGTTATGCCGTATGGCTGGTGGTTGTGATGGTATTCAGTTTGTGGTTGATGTACATGTCTCGTTAAACTCACTTCTCATCCAATTACGCAGAATCAACACGTGCTCGTTTTTGAGTTTTTCTTTCGCACAAGCAAAGTAGAAAGCTTGATGCGGATTGAGCACAGGTTGGCCAATTTCGACCAAATACCCCAATTTAATGTCATCTCGAACGAACATTCGGTGCGTAACCAACACGCCCAAGTGACGTGTTGCGGCCTGTACGGCTTGGATGGATGCGCTAAAGCTCAGATTCTTGGCGAAGGTGGGCAGAGCAAGTTGATGGGCTTCAGACCAGATTTGCCAGTCGTTTTTGCGTCGATCGTTGAGCGCGACAATGGCGGGTTGTTGAGTGAGAATGACCGCGGGATCCATCAAATGCGCATCCTCAACGTCACCGGCATAACACTGCCTAGCGACCTCTGGACTGGCGACCAGTACAAGTTCGTCATCGGCGAGTTTTTCACAGTAGTAGTCCTGCCAATCGCTGGTCTTGCCATGAATGAGCGCCACATCCACCCCTTCTTCTTCTAAAACGAATTGACCAATCAAGGTGGAAATACGGATATCAATATCGGGCGCGTGTTGATTGAACTGGCTTACCCGCGGGATCCACCAGTGCATAGCAAGCGAGTTAACCATGTTGAGGGTCAGACGGTTGCTATGGCGATTGGCTAAAAGGTGCGAAGTCGCCGCGACGATCTCTTCCAGTGCTGGTGCCACGCGGCGATAGTATTGCCGCCCCGCTGAGTTGAGAACCACTTGACGACCAACGCGAGTAAATAGAGGTTGCTCTAGTTGTTGCTCGAGGGTTTTTATCGCCTGACTGATCGCGGAATGACTGACATACAAGGCTTTAGCGGCGGCCGTCATACTTCCGGTTTCGGCAACGGCAACAAACGCATATAAGGATTTCATCGGAGCAACTATTTTCATTTGTAAGTTTTTCTAACAGTTGATGTTGTGATTACTCGTTATTCATTGCTGAAAAAGGTCGATAGACTGGGCGCAGATAACGGAGGAATAATGAAAACCACACAAGACATCTCTGCATCACCTGTCCTTTTTATGTTGGCCTCTACCTTCAGTTTGTCACTGACTGGGCTAATGTCAAAACTTTTAACAGATTCTATCGCACCGAGCGCACTGAGTTTTTTGCGTTTTTCGGTGCCTGCACTGTTGATTGGGTTGATGATCAGTCGGTCGTCATGGGCGCCGCCTCGCGGAGAAGTCCGAAAAGCACTTTGGGTACGTGCGCTGTGTATTGCTGCGTGTCAGATCTGTTTTATCTACGCCTTGAGCCACCTCAGTTTGGTTGAAAGCGTGGTGCTGTTTGGTACCGGGCCGCTGTTTATCCCCGTGTTGGAAAAACTCATTTTTCGCACTGCTATTGGAGCAAAGGCGCTGTGGGGACTGACGTTGACATTTGTTGGTGTGGTATTGCTTGCTGGGGAGTGGGGAGCGCTGACCTTCAAACCGGCGTTATTGGTTGGGTTACTGGCCGGTCTTTTTAATGCGGGCTCGCAGCTCAGTTTGTACCGAGTCAGTCATTCGTCGATGAGCAGTTTGGCGATTAACCTTTGGACCTTCGTGTTTGCGGCCTTGCTGGTTGCCCCCTATTTGATTTGGCAAGCGGTCACCTCTGCGCCGCTTGTTTCTCCTCTGACTGGATATTCGCTCCATTGGGGCTGGGGCTTACTGGCTTTGTTGATTGTGTTGATGTCGCTGCTAATCATTAACACTCAGGTATTTCGAGCCAAGGCGTACCGTTTAGCGGCTTCGGGCTCTCAACTTGCTCCGCTTATTTTCACCAATTTAATCTTTTCCACCCTATGGCAATGGGCCTTTTATGATGAGCATTACCATCTATGGCAGTGGATTGGCCTGTCGATTATCGTTCTCGCTAACGTTATGGTGGTGCTAGTACCTCACTGGCACAACAAAAAGCCCAAGCTGTTATGGAATAGATAGTACTTCGTAAGCCGAGTGCCACTAGTCAATCGATGATGGCTTGATGCGCAAGCCATAAGGCAGCGCACTGAACACCGATTTGTGACGCGACGGTATTGGAGCCTCATTCACGCCTTGCCAGTCAAGCAGCATAATAGCCAATACGTTGCGATGTTCACCGTAGGTCAAATCAAAATCACCGCTGACTGAAGCGATCATACCGCGCTCAGCATTGATGGATTGCTGAATCGCGGCGCGCGTTTTATCGACAACAGGATCATCCTCAAGCCCCGCCAGTAAAAAGGCGATGCCCACTTCGGCGATAATGTCCTCTTTGGTACGAGCTAAAATGGTGTCGATGTTCTCGCGTAGATAGTGGTAAAGCCACTCATACTGTTTCTCGTCAACCGCGTGCTGATAGTAGTGTGATGCGGCAAAAATGATGTGCGTCATACCGTAGATTTTATTGCCGTATTGTTGATTGGATAAGGCAGCGTCTTCGGCATCTGGGTAGGTGCTTCGAAAGGTCTGTGTAAATGCCTCAACCACATCTTGCTCTTCGAGTTGTTGTAGCCAATAGACTTGATTGGCCAGTTGGGCTGCCCACGCTTTGATCATGTCTGGGTCGGTGACATAGCGTTTGAAATCGTAGCGACGGATCACGTTTCGTAGCGCGTTATCATCCAGATGCTCTAAATGATATTCGTTGGCGCGAGCCAGAGAGCCGAGCAGGTCGACACCCAGGTAAATGTACTCTGGGTAGCGCTTAGTCATTTGATAACGGCGTTGACTGCGCTCATCTGAATCCCCTTCATAGCTGCGATTGCGCTTTTGGGCGTAGGCCATGATTTGCTCTGGAGTGTGTACTTGCGCTGCAAATCGGTTGAGTCGACTCGCCACCCTTGCCATATCGCTCCACACTGCGGCTGCGTATTGGTCATCAAGCGTTTGGCGATACATTCTCAAACCGTAATGGCCCTCTTTAAAGGCTGGCAAAGTGTAAAGTTTACGCTCGTAAGTTTGGCGGATAACCTCTGCCGACTGCTCGTACGTCATCGTCTGAGCGTGAAGCAGCGTACTCAAAGTGGTTATGCACAAAATAAGCAAAGTGGTAGGGAGTCGCATTCATGTGTCCTTACAATCGGATACCGAGACAAAAACGGTGAGCGTGGAGTAAAACAAACATTCTTCAATGTTATGTGAGCGCCCCGTCAAATGAAGGCGAATAATGCGTGAGATGAGGTAAAGCACAAGCGATGGAGAGGAGAGGTTGAGAAAGTCACGTCTTTGTTGTTAATTTAGCTATCATTAAATTAACAAGTGTGAATGAAGCGACTGAAAATATTAACAAAGGTGTGTAACCTTATGGGCAATACTGGTAATAACTAATATTTGCGCCAATAATAAATCACTGATCTTTATGTTTTTTATTTTTATGTGTTTCAAAGCCATAGGAGGCTGAGTGAAATCAAGCTTTGGTAGGCAGTGGCCAGTCTATCTCCTGTTTATGCTGTTGTGTGTTTGCTCCGTGAGTTTGGTGGAGTTCCTAGACCGCAGCCAAAAGAGTTTTCTGCGCGATAGTATGTTAGCGCGAGCGAAAGAAGAGTTGTCCATTATTCGCTCAGAGATTGAAGCCTCAATCGTGTCCGATATTTATGTGGCTAACGGCCTCTCTTCTTTGGTTGCTGCCAATCCTGACTTTGACTTTTCTGGTTGGGATTTAATCGCATCGAGCATTATGCGCCGCAGTAATAATGTCATGGTCGTCGCACTGGCACCGGATGATGTTATCCAATACATCTACCCGCTAGATGGTAATGAAAAGGCCGTAGGTTTGGTGTATCAATCGATTCCAGAGCAATGGCGTACCGTACGAAAAGCGCAGCAATTACAAGAAATTTTCATTGCCGGACCCGTCGATCTCGTGCAAGGCGGACAAGGATTGATTGCACGCGTGCCGATTTTTATGGACCCTCCCTACAACAGCAAGTATTGGGGAGTGTGCAGTGTGGTCATGTCACTTGAGTCTCTCTATCAACAAGTCGGGGTGGAAGCGTTTGAATACAAATACCACCTAGCGATGCGAGGGGTAGACTCTTCTGGTGAAGAAGGCGAGATTTTCTACGGCAGCCAAGCGGTATTTGATGACGCATTTTCTGAAGAGATCGTACGCTTCCCCTATGGGAACTGGCAAATTGCTGCGTCAGAGAAAACCGATTTGCTCGCCACTATTGAGTGGTATCGCGTTAACGCCGTGCGCATTTTAGGCTACCCGATGACCATGCTGCTTTTGTTCGCGTTCTCTACTATCTATCGATTGTATGACAATGCGCACAAACGCTCCCTGCAAGATGAGCTCACTGGGCTGCCCAATCGTCGCTACTTTATGTACTCACTCCAGCAGCAGTTTGATCTGGTCTCAAGAGATGAGAAAAAAGGCGGCTTTGCTCTTTTGAATATCGACCTAGATGGCTTTAAGTTCATTAATGACACCTACGGGCATGCCGCGGGTGATAAGGTGCTGGTGGCGGTGGCTGAGCGTTTGGTTAGCACGTTACGCGCCTCGGACACTGTAGCTCGTGTTGGCGGGGATGAGTTTTTAGCTATGCTGCCTCGCGTCAATCGTGAAGAGGACGTAGACCGCATTCGCACGGAGTTAACTAAAGCGATTGCCCGCAACCCAATCATATATGAGCAACACTTGATCACAATTGAGGTGAGTATCGGCCACGCGATGTACAACGCGAATATGCGCAATATTAATCAGCTGCTCAAGCTCGCGGATAGCAGTATGTATGACATCAAACGCCATCACCGCAAGGGATTCGGCACGTCTTAGAGGTGGATGATGAAGAACTTGACTCAATGGCTAGCGGCGTACGGTGAGAGCCATCAAAACCCGATTAATCAGAAAATTCATAAAGTGGCTGTGCCGGGTATTTTCTTGTCGGTCGTTGGGCTGATTTGGTCACTGCCGAGTTTGGAGTTGTATGGGCTCCGTCTCAATTGGGTTTGGGTGGCCGCACTCCCTGTGATGATGTTCTATTTTCGCTTGTCGCTTAGCGTGTTTATTATGATGCTAGGCTTCCTTTTCGCGTGTATTGCGTTAATTTGGTCTCTGGAGATCATGAGGGCGCCGGTGTTGTTGGTCTCCATAGCACTGTTTGCGGTGCTCTGGATAGCACAATTTATTGGTCATAAGATCGAAGGGAAGAAGCCGTCGTTTTTCGAAGATATCCAATTTCTTCTGATTGGACCGATTTGGGTGTTTCGTAAACGCTAGTCGATGATTCTATCCCTTGTTCTCTGCGCCGCCTAACCGATGTTGGGCGGCGCTTTTTTGATCTCTGGGAAACTCGATGCGTCATGGTTTGCATTTTGCAATGATCAACATTTTCGCAAAACGCAATTATTCTTATTTTGCTTGACGATTATGTGTTCTGTTTGCATGAAACTGATGACGAAGTGAGCGAAGTGATTGATTTTTGGTTAACTTAAAAGTTGGCACGGTTACTGCTTTATTTATAGTGACCCTTATTAAGCCGAGGGTCACCTAGCCAACTGACGTTGTTAGTGAATACGATTTTGTTCACAATCATATATAGCCAATCACACCGATTTGTGATTGGCTTTTTTCTTTCTGTCTCGCCTCTCTGTCTCGAATGGGTTTCTTCAACCTCTATTCACCACCTTGGCAATTTTCATAACAGCTTGGTTTCCTCGGACACACGGCACCTCGTGAGCATATCACGCGCGCATCTGACTGAATGCCTCGCTCAATCCAGTTAATGTTGAGTATTTTAGCGATGGTGGTGAATTCCCGGCTGATATGACGTGGAATGGGGGCGCTACCACCCTGACTGACGCATAAACTTTTGAGTTCCTGAGCGATATCGTGTGAATTCCCGCCCTGAGCATCAATGGCTGGGTTAAGATCGATGCCTGCGCACAAGACGCGGTTGTTCCCTGCAGGATCGGTCATGTTGACTGACTCACAGCAGTAAATTCTTGGCTCATCCCCGACGTTGAGAATAGAGATCTGCGCAGAGCTACCTTGTTGTGGCTCAGACAAGCGACGGAAAACAGCCCAGTGCTGACACGGGTCATTGACCTTCCGCATGTTGCCCCAAGGAAGCGGGATCCCGTTACCACGATAGACCGCTTTAAGCTTGTTTTGTCCGTACGCATCAAAATAGTGCCAGTGAGGATAGGGCGAAACCACGGTCATACGACGCATCGCAACCGATGGTGATACGCCTGCTTTGAGGTGGACGTCAATCTCATACCCGCTACGGTCTAGTAATTGTCGGAAAGGGACTTTAGGGCAAAGTAGCGCGCCCGCAAAAAAACTCGACTCAAAATCACGCCACGCTTGCAAAATGTCTTGCGAGTTGAGCTCTGAGCTCGGCGTGGTTTGGTTGTAGTCCTCCCAACTGTTGGCATGCCCCACCGTCAGTACGCTTTTCAACCCTTCTTTGCTGTGCAGAACACAATGGCCGATATAGACCGCCAAATCATACTTAAGGCGAGTCGGATACTCTTTGAGGATTTCATTAAGGAACAGAGTTCCGGGCGGTTCAAAGAAGGATGTCACGACTTGCTTGGCGTTAATCCCAAGCTCATCCACCACATCTTGCGGTGCGCGTTTGACCCAGCGAATGGTGAGCCCAAGGCTTCGGGCAATGCCCATCAAATCTTCCGCTGAGAGGTTCAGGCGTTTGAGGCCCACTTCTTCTGCTGCACGTTCGAGATCAGGAAAGTGGTTTTGATGGCTCTCTTGATGAGCGCGAATCAGCAAATGAGCAAACTGACGACCTGTAATGCCGGTTTGCGAGAGCATCTCCGGAATGGCGATTTGGAGAATTTCATTCGAGAACAGAAAGCTCGGCTCAAGCGCCATGCCGCTGATCCCACCGCGGTTGCCTTTATCAGGCGTGATGTCGGCCTGTTCTGGCTCGTCATCTAAGAACCAAGCGGGATCTTTTTGGAAAACTTGTGCAATGACCTCCAGCATGTCGATGCTTGGCACGCGTTTTCCTCGTTCGATCATTGAAAGGTAAGAGACCGACGGTGCGTATTCAGGGCTAACTCTCACACAGCGTGCAGAGAGATCCTCCATAGTTAAGTGGTTGCGTTTTCTCAGGTTTCTAATTTTCGTCCCGAGGAAATGGGATTGGCGAATCAAGCTTTTTGACACTGGCATTTTGTAAAATTCACATTGTAAAATTTTTGTTGTGAAATTGTAGTCAAAAATTCACTAGTATACAAAGTAAGCAAAGTCACAAATTTGCAACTTGTTAAACGCGAGTTTGAAATATTTGCTCTAGGACATGATGCTGTGAAATATCCGTGAGGGAAACACTATGAATATGCTGACATTCGATAAGACAGAAATCCAAAATCAAAACCGCCCTTTTATCGCTGAAGCAGTCTTCGCGGTAGAAACCATCAACGCTAATCAAGCAAGTGAAAAGCAAACCAAATCGAAGCAGCTGCTCGATAGACTGTTCCCCCTAGAAAATGGGTCGCACAAAAATGTCACAGCGTACGTGATCGACTATCGACACGTTATGGCGTACTTCAAAGACGGCAGTCACAGTGGTCTCAAGCATCCCAAACACTTTGTTGCTTACACAGGAAGTAAAGAGACGCCTGCCTCCTTACTGCTTCGTGATGGGACTGGCAGCCATGTTGAAGTGACCTTTGGCCATCACAAAGGGACAGGTTGTGTGGAGCTCGTGTGTATCGATGACATCCAGCTTGAAACCTGCACCATGTTCCCTCACGAAATGGGTGAGATGTCGGCAATGCGTCACTGGATTAGCCTCGTAAAAGGCGATGAGAAGGGTAAACCCCAAGCGTGTACAGAAGAGAAAGAGTTCACGGCGAAAAATGGCGACGATTACCAATTAGGCTGTTGCTACACTATGGGCAACTAAGCGCCACTCTAGTACAAAGTCAAAAAAGGATACGTCATGCGTATCCTTTTTAGGTTATTGGGTTTGGCTTTTGAGCCACACTGCTAAAAATGAAGTTGAATGACAGACGTGACAACGGCACCTGGACGGCGAACGCCTTCAATTTCGACTTTGATCTCGCGCTCCACCTCTAATCCTTTACGGATCGGCGTGACCTTAGACAAAGTACTGACCGCACGGACTCGGTTGCCAGCTTTGACAGGGTAAGGGAAACGCACTTGGTTCAACCCAATGTTGACGACCATCTTAGCCGTCGGGAATAGGTTGTTGTCTGGATCGACACTGTCGGTCAATTTTGGCAGCAAAGCCAAGGTCAGAAAACCGTGAGCGATGGTTGTTTTGAATGGCGATTCACTGGCCGCACGCTCAGGATCGGTATGGATCCACTGCATGTCTTCCGTGACCAGACCAAATTGGTTGATGCGCTCTTGTGAGACATCGAGCCATTCACCCGTATGAATGATCTCGCCTAATTGAGTCTGTAGCTCATCAAAGACAGCTTGGGCTTGCGGTTTAAGTTCGATTGGCTTCTCAACAGGCTCAGATGCCTCATCGTTCACTGCGGGTTGTTGAAGATCGCGCAGTCGAGTGAACAATTGACGGTTATTGGCCTTGCTTAAAAAGTCTCCCCAGTACTCACGTACTGCAGGCGACATCCATTGCATGAGATCAGAATGATGCTTTGAAATTGACTCACCACGATGTTTGAACAAGTCAGCAACTTTCATAACAGCCTCGAATTTATACAGAATACCTAACGAACTCTCTAATTTTGAATTAGTTCACATTATTGTTCAAATACTTTCGGGCGCACATGTGTTAACTGAACAGTATTTTAATTAATAAATTCAAATAATTAACAATAAAACACTATTTTATTGGCTCATTAAAATTAGAGCTACAACACTAGTGTTTCAAACCAATGACACCCGTTAATTGGCTAAAAAATCACAGTAGAGAGACAGTTTTTGCTCACATTGTCATCACTCGAACAATTCAAAGCAAATTAGCACTTTACAACCTTTCTCCAAGTACCTAATATACGCCTCACCGACGGAGAGATGGCTGAGTGGTTGAAAGCACCGGTCTTGAAAACCGGCATACGTTAATAGCGTATCTAGGGTTCAAATCCCTATCTCTCCGCCACTATTCTAGAAAAAACCGCTGTTTTTACAGCGGTTTTTTCGTTTCTGGGATCTGGTTTTTCTTTTCGAGACACTCTATGTTGAATAGAGTAAGTACCATAGGAAAGGGAACGCATGCCGCTCAGACCATTCAACAAAGGTGATATTGATCAACTCATTGCTTGGATCGATTCTTCTTCGCTCAATTACCAATGGGGCGGGCCTACCTATCAATTCCCCCTTACAAAAAGACAGATCGTTAGACACATTAAACGTCAAGAAGTGACGCCATTTCTCTACGAACGTGATGAACAGAGCGTTGGTGTTGCCGAACTATTTTTTGTTGAAGAGGGGCACTATCGTATATGCCGAGTGTTTGTCAGTGATTCACACAGAGGCCAAGGCGTGGCCAAGCAGATGCTTAAGGCGCTGATCATTCACGCGGCGACAACACTGATGGTCCGAAAACTCTCTCTGGTTGTGTTTGCACACAATCACCCCGCTATCCGCTGTTATCAATCCCTTGGTTTCGAAACGGTGGCGTTTGAGCAAGGTGCACGAAAGCATGGAGGTGTGTCTTGGGATTTGATCAAAATGGAATTGATTCTTTGATGTCTCGGTTCATTGTGTTGGAAGTGACCGGCTTTCTCAATAACGAAAATGAAAGAATAGAAGGTGACCTTTGGCTCTGGGGAAAAGTTTCGAGTTGACCTAAGCGTGACGCCAGAGTGTGCTTTTTCTACAAAGTTATTATTTTCATGACTAAGAAAATAGTATGAAGTGATTTGACTTCTCTCTATTTTTCATTGTGTTGCCGTGTGAGCATATAGGGTATACCTTATTGTCACCATTCAGTGCAATCTACAATTAGTTTAGATTTATCACTTTTTTCAAAGTTGATGTTCACTCCAGTCATGTTTATGAGAGCAACTCTTATTTTGGGATGAAAATAGAAATAGGCACTCGCACTAGAGTTTGAGCACTATATACTCAGTCTTTCATAATAAATGGTTCAGTCTGATGTCTATAATGTGGCTGATTAAGCAGAATCCATGTTTTTTGGTTTAGCAATAATGGAATCAATGTTTTTCTCATAAATATTTATGGATGAAAATAATGATGAAACAACGTCAGCTACATCTTAACTTGGTTACACAACCTAGCTTACAAAATAAAAGTTTTAGATCAACGATTGCAGAAAAAACGGACCAACCTGTTCGGCTTATTGATTCGAGTGCCTGCCTGCAATTTCATCAACCGATACAGCCTTCTATCATGATGTTTGATTATCAATTGAAGTGGCCGATAGAAGTCTGTAAGCATTTTAATTCCCAGGATAACGTGTCTGGCATTGTCTTGCTGAATGTTGATCCACAAACGCGAGCCAGTGAATTGGCACGTTGGCAGAAACTTCGCGCCGTGTTTTATACAACAGATTCACTTGAACACGTATGTGAAGGCTTACGTGCAATTTCAAGAGGAGAAAGCTGGTTATCACGTAAATTGTGTCATGATTTGCTCGATTATCTGCAGAAGAGAAGTCCGATTGAAAAGAGCCTGCACTGCGATGATATGGTTCTGACGAGACGCGAAAGGCAAGTGTTAAAGTCCTTGACGTCAGGGGGTTCAAATACCGACATTGCTGAGACGCTGTTTGTCAGTGAGCACACCATTAAGTCCCATTTGTATCGTATATTTCGGAAAATTGATGCACAAAACCGATCACAGGCAATTATGTGGGCGAAAGAAAATCTTTAAAAAAGGGCAATAAAAATTAGAGGTGGACGAAAAGCAGCGTAACGACGCTGCTTTTTTTATACGCGTAGTATGAATCGAACCACAACGTAAATAGAGAAAAGTATGAGTAACTATTCATACTTTTTCTCCCTTGTTACGCCTATTTCTCACACTCCAAATCATTCTTATCTTGGTTCTAGGATGACGGATGTTCTTGTTTAAGATAATTGACGTCTCACGAAGGAAGTCACTTTTGAGACGCAATTAAACGTCAATGAAATGAATAGGTAAAAAAGGGAAATACTATGAAAAAGTTAGCAATCACCGTCGCCATTCTTGCTGCGACTGGCAGTTCACTTGCACAAGCCGAAATGAAATCCGCAGCAACCACGATTTCTAAGACCGTCGCAGAGGAATGTAACATCGGTATGTGGGCAACGAGCAGCGATGGAAGCGTTGACGGTCCAGTGGATTCTGTCAGTAGTGTAGGTGAACAATATGTGACGAGCGAGCTGAACGGTTTGGGAGATGGAAGCCAACCAATTACAGGTAGAGTCAAGTGTAATGCTTCAGGAGGCTTCGAGGTCTCTGTAGTAGCGTCAAATGGTGTACTTTCAAACAATGATTCAGCTATTGCTCGTACTGTTGAATATACGCTAGAGGCAGTATCTACTGGATCTCAATTTGACTATACTGGTTCTGATTTTAGCGGTGGAGCTGTAGATATGGATGGAGGCTCAGTCTATCTACTTGGTGGTGGTGAAACGACTGATTTGACGAGTTTTAAAGTTAAACTCGTACCGACCGAGAGTTTTGATTACTCCGGTGTTTATACCGAGACACTAACGTTCGACCTCGTTGCGCTATAACGAGAAGTTGGGAGGGGAAACCCTCCCTATCTTTGTAGACAGTGAGGGAATAGTATGCACTACCTTATCGCTCTATTGATCTTAATGGCTTGTCCTGTTCTGGCTAACTTCAACATCTCGCCACTCAGTGTATCTCTTGGCGTAAAAGAAAAATCGGCGAGTTTTACCTTAGAAAATCTTAGCTCTGAGCGCGCTGCCTACGAGATAGTCGCGACAACACGACGTATTGCTCTTGATGGCAAGGAGCAACGTGAAGCGACTAAGTTGCTGCGCGCTTTCCCATCCAAAATTATCTTGGAGTCGGGGCAGAAGAAGCGGATTAAAGTGGTGTATCTTGGCAAGCGAAATCTCACCAGTGAGCAAGCCTTTCGTGTGCTGTTTCAATCGCTAGATATTGATGTCTCAGAGCAGCAGGAGCAGTCAGTCAAAACAAAATACAACTTTGCAACAGCCTTATACGTTACCCCTGATGAAGCTAAGGCGAACTTGATATCGACATTAGTTGAGCAAGGGCAGGGCTACATTCTGCAACTCAAGAACGCAGGCAATAAACATATCGTTCTAACGGATTGGAAGTTAGAACTCAGTAGCCAGCAAGGCAGTACGCAGTATGAGGGGACACTGCCCAATATCAATGTCTTAGCCGACAGTGAAGTGCATATCCCACTCAATCGTGTGCAAGGGCGCTATGACCAAGCGCAAGTGTTGCTTCAATAACGCGCATTGGAGGCAAGGAGTGCTATGGTGCGTGGCGTGAAGTGTGGGTCTTGTGCTGTCCTACTGCTGAGTCTGGTAGCGCCGTTGAGTTCTGGCTCTGTGCTGGAATTTCCGCTCGATGTGATCGTGTTCGATAAGCCATATGAAATAACGGCATACCTTGATGATGAGAACGAAATGTATTGGGCGCTCAGCGGTGATGAGCTTATCGAGGTACTGGCGCAGTCATTAGACAGCACGAGACTAGAGTCATTGAGAAGCCAGTTCGCTGACAGCGAGATAACCAACAAGCAATTGACCGCGCTTGGATGGCAGGTTCAATATTTACCCGATGAGCTCAGGATCATTATCGCTATCCCCGTCGAAGAAAAACAGATCATTGATTTACCTATGACGATGCGAGGCTCGCATGTCCCTCCGCAAGGTATTGAGCACGTGACGCCAAATTTATTTAGCGGTGTGATCAACACCAGTCTGTCACATTCTAGAAACTTGGTTGACACTGAGTATCAATCGACGTTGATGACCTTAAAAGGCGCTATCGCATTAGGTCATTTCACGCTGGAAGATCAGCATAGCTACAGTTATCGGCATTGGGATGGGCAAGGTCAGTGGTATCGAAATCAAACTCGCCTGACTTACGACTTACCTGATGATTTTGGCTTGTTTCAGCTGGGGGACTACCAAACACAGACCTCGATTAGCACTTTACCGGGTGGAGACTTATTTGGTTTGTCCTACTCTTATCAGCCCCGATACTTGAACAGTTTCAATCGTCCAAACAGCGTGCCTCTAACCTTAGAGTCGGCATCTCTTGTGACGGTTCGTATCAATGGTGAAGACTATCGAGTGCTGAGGTTGGCAGCCGGTCAATACAACATCCGCGATTTACCGTTGGAACAGGGGGTAAATGAAGTCGAAGTTGTTTATGTTGACCAGAGTGGTGTGGAACAGCGCCGATTCTTTAATGTTGTCGACAGTCCTGATCTGATACTACAAGGCGATTTGGAAACGCAATGGGTGGTGGGTGTCGTACAAGACTATGACGACGACGGTTTCAAGTATCTCGATAGAGATAAACTGGGTGCCCAAGCCATTATGTCTTACGGTGTGACTGATTGGTGGACGAGCGCTCCTCAGGTTGAGTGGAGAGAGGAGCGCAAGAAATTTATGCTGAGCAACAATTTTGCGCTCAGTGACTATTTTATTTCCATTGATGGGTATTATCTCGAAGAGTCGGATGTGTATAGTCACCAAGGCAATATCAGCTTCTATGCCGATACGTTGCTTGCTGACAGTTTAGAAAGTGTCAATGTGAACTACGAACTGAATGATTCGTCGGCTGCCGAGCATTTGACACACACAGTGTCGTTAAGCTCCGGTGTCCGTACACCACTTCAGAACGGGTATTTATCATTCGTTTTGAGTAACGCATTCGAAAATAGTGAGAGCGTCAAGCAAACTGCGTCGATCAATACCAGTTATCGTTGGTTTAATCGGTTGAGTACCAGCTTGAATTTTCGCTGGGAGCGGGCCTATGGTGAAGACAACCACAGTGTCTATTTTTCGATGTCTCTGCCATTGAATTGGAACAATGTCAGTGTCTATTCGCGCTCCTCTTATGATACGCGTACCGATGTGAACAAAAATGAACTGACCGCATCGCAGTTTCAAACCGACTATTACTGGCGCACCAGTGCGAGGTTCAATGATACGGATTACGAGGGCTTCGATGGGTACGGGAAAATCTACGGAGATAGGGTTGATTGGAACGCGCGCTACTCGACCAGCAATGAAAACACAGACAGCAAAAACCGAACCCTGACAGTGGGTGCAGAGACCGCGGTGGCTTGGGCGGGCAGCGAGGTAGTTTGGACATCACCCGTGTCAGGAAGCTTTACCATAGTCTCATTGCCTGAAGAGTTTCAAGACACCTACGCGTTAAAAACGGACCGATATGGTCGGATGAAGATTGTTCCTAAAGAAGAGGGAGAAGGGGCGTATAAGCTGGTTGAGGGGGCCAATCGCAGTTATAAAACCATCAACGTTGACGGTAGTGAGCTCGACTTCAACGAAGAGCTGATGGTCAGTAAGTTTGCATCGATTAGCCATCGGCGATCGGGTACGGCTTACGAGCTATCGATAAGTCGTGGTTATTTTGTGAGCGGCCAATTTTATGACCGCAATGAACAGCCCATCGTAGACTTGGTCGGTGAGTTTCAAAAAGAGAACTCCTCACAGACCTACCCGTTTTTTACCGGTGAAGATGGCAGCTTTGAGCTGGATATTCTCCCTCCGGGCCATTACCGAGTCTACTTCTATGATGGCGCTGCGCAAGAGATGATTGTTCAAGTGAGAGAAGATCAGGTCGTGGATGGGACTTTCATTGATTTGGGACCATTGCAGGTGAACACCAACTAACAGACAAGAGCAGCGCACACGGTATGAGTGCGCTGCTAATGTTAGTGCTTAATTCACCACTTCAGACCAAGCGAGCACGCCACGCACGGCGCGTTTCCAACCACTGTAGCGGGCTTCGCGTTTCTCCGGATCATCGTGAGGGATAAAGGTATGATCGATTTCCGCTTTGTTGGAGACTTCCATCAATCCATCCCAGAATCCGACCGCAATACCGGCTAAGTATGCGGCGCCTAGTGCGGTCACTTCAGTCACTTTTGGTCGCTGAACTTGGGTGTTTAAGATGTCAGCTTGGAATTGCATCAAGAAGTTGTTCGCCACAGCGCCGCCATCGACGCGCAGTGTGGAGAGTTTGATGCCAGAATCGGCTTGCATCGCATCAATCACATCGCGGCTTTGATAGGCGATACTCTCGAGCGTGGCACGAATGATGTGATTCGAACCTGTACCTCGTGTCATTCCGACAATGGTGCCGCGAGCATATGCATCCCAATACGGCGCACCCAACCCAGTAAACGCCGGCACCACGTACACGCCATTGGATGAGTCTACTTTGGTCGCGAAGTACTCTGAATCGTGGGCATCTTCGAGCAGTTTCATTTCATCTCTGAGCCACTGAATCGATGCGCCGCCCATAAAGACAGAGCCTTCGAGTGCGTAGGCGACTTCACCTTTTGGCCCGCAAGCAAGGGTCGTGAGGAGGCCATTTTTCGAGGTGACTTTCTCATGACCGGTATTCATCAGTAGGAAGCAGCCGGTTCCGTAGGTGTTCTTGGTTTGGCCGGGCTCGACACACATTTGACCAAACAGCGCCGCTTGTTGATCGCCAGCGATACCGGCAATAGGGATGCGAGTGCCGCCTTTACCGCCAATATTAGTTTTGCCATACACTTCTGAGGACGGTCTCACCTCAGGCATCATGGATAGGGGGATGTTGAACTCTTGCAAGATGCGTTCATCCCACTCAAGGGTGTTGATATTAAACAACATGGTACGAGAGGCGTTGGTGTAATCGGTGACGTGCACACGCCCTTGAGTCATCTTCCAAACCAGCCAGGTATCAACGGTGCCAAACAGCAACTTCCCTTCGTTCGCCAGATCGCGGGCGCCTTCAACATTGTCGAGAATCCATTTGACTTTGGTGCCGGAAAAATACGGGTCTAACACCAGGCCAGTGTTCTCTTTGATGTAGCTTTCAAGGCCGGAACGTTGCTTCAACTCTTTGCACAAGTTGGCTGTACGACGACATTGCCAGACAATCGCATTGTAGATGGGGGTACCGGTCTCTTTGTTCCATACCACGGTGGTTTCACGCTGATTGGTGATACCAATCGCGGCGACCTGATCTGAGGTGATGCCTTTTTGTCCTAGCGCTTCGATGAGTGTCGAGCTCTGTGTGGCGTAGATTTCCAGTGGGTCATGTTCCACCCAGCCGGCTTCGGGATAAATTTGCGTGAATTCGCGCTGTGCGACGCTGACGATGTTGGCGTCGTGATCCAGTACAACGGCACGAGAACTGGTAGTTCCTTGGTCAAGAGCAACAATATATTGAGTAGTCATAGGGTAATCCTTGTTATCACGTTATGCTTTTTTGTAGGTAGACCTTGTCGAGTTGACGAGGCACCGCGTGCATTATGGGTGCACTTCATTATCTTCAACGACGCAATCATCACATTGCGCTGGGCTGGTGCAGCCGCCATCGTCGGGGAGGTACGCGCCGATGACTTTCGGGTACAGCCAACCGCCAAAGCAGGCGCCAGCGATGGGAGCGATGATGGGGACGATGAAATAAGGAATCTCTTTCGCGCCAGTGAGAGCGTAGTCCCAGCCCGCTAAGAAAGAGAACAGTTTAGGACCAAAATCGCGCGCGGGATTCATCGCAAAACCGGTCAAAGGCCCTAATGAACCGCCAATCGTTGCGACCAGTAAGCCAATCAATAGCGGCACCATCGCTCCACGAGATTCACCACCGTTGTTGGAATCACCAAAGGCCAAAATGCCAAACATCAGCACGGCGGTGATGGAAAATTCCACGGCCATCGCACCGCCAAAGGAGAGCGATGGGTTAGGGAAGGTGGAGAAAATACCGGCGGTCGCCAGCGCTTCAGGCGTGTCTCTTGCGATGCCGTTGGCCAGTTCCCATTCGACGAACAGATTGCCATATAAGCCATAGATGAGCGCCGCTGCGCAAAACGCGCCAGCGATTTGTGAGCCGATGTAGGGGATGACTTTGTGTTTTTCAAACCCATGGAAAGCCGTAAGCGCGATGGTCACCGCTGGGTTAATATGCGCGCCCGATACACCTGCGGTGCAGTACACCGCCAGAGCGACCGCCATGCCCCATACAATGCTCACTTCCCACTGACCAAATTGAGCGCCTGTCAGTACTAACGCTGCCACGCAGCCCACCCCCCAGAAAATGAGTAATCCGGTTCCTATAAACTCGGCAATACACTGCCCTAATAGAGTGTGATCTTTACGTATAGCCATAATGATGTCCTTAAGGTTGGATGTTGGTTCGGTACAACAAAAACCGATTGAGCGCGAGTGAGTGTATAGAAAAGGTTGGATATGAAACGGTACTTCGCTCTCATATGAAGTTGATTTGAGCGAAAATGTTTTTATTTTGTTCGTTTTTGTTATCTATTCCACATAAATATCATGGTTAATTAGTGGTGTTAACTAATAGTTAATCTTGGATTACGTAGAAATACTCGCTTATAGTACTTTATTATTAGTGTTTTACCTGATTGTTCACCAGTTGTTCATTAAAACTATCAATTCTTCTCTTACTCCATCTATGTTGTGAAAATACTCAATTAATGTTCGTTCGAGCATTTGTGAGTGTGATCTCGAAACGGTAGCCACAAACCGTGCGAGACTAAAAGCAGAATAGACAAACGGGAGTCGGCGATGGCAACGCGATTTGAAACTCAGGTGGTCATTATTGGCGGCGGCGCAACGGGAGCAGGGATCATGCGTGACTGCGCGTTGCGCGGCATCGATTGTATTTTGGTCGAGCGTGATGATTTGGCTGCGGGCACCTCGGGGCGCAATCACGGTTTACTCCATTCCGGTGCGCGTTATGCGGTGACGGATGCGCATTCGGCGAGAGAGTGCATTCAAGAAAATCGGATCCTTAAACGCATTGCGCGCCATTGTGTTGAAGACAGCAGCGGGTTATTTATCTCATTACCAGAAGATGGTCTTGAGTACCAAAAAACCTTTGTCGACGCATGCCAAGCCGCTGACATAGAGACAAGACTTCTCAGTGCTAAAGAGGCGCTTAAGCTGGAACCCAATGCAAATCCAAGCCTGCTCGGCGCGGTGCAAGTGCCCGATGGCACTTTGGATCCGTTTCGTTTGTGTGCCGCCAATGTGCTTGATGCCAAAGATCACGGCGCGCGTTTATTTACCCATACTCAGGTCACGTCGCTTATTCGAGTTGCAGATCAAGTGCTGGGTGTACGCTGCCAAAGTAGACGCTCGGGCGAGTCTTTTGAGATCTGGGCTGATCAGGTGGTCAATGCTGCGGGCATTTGGGGGCAGACTATTTGCGAATACGCCGATCTCAATATCACCATGTTCCCAGCGAAAGGTTCGCTGTTGGTGCTCGATTATCGCATCAATAATGTGGTGTTAAATCGGTGTCGCCAGCCCGCTGACGCTGACATTCTGATCCCCGCCGATACGATTTCGCTCATCGGCACTACGTCAGAGCACATTGATTACGATCAGATCGATCGCTTAGAAGTGAGCGCCAAAGAAGTGGATTTGCTGTTAGAAGAAGGGGCGAAACTTGCGCCGATCATGGCGCACAGTCGTGTGCTGCGCGCTTATGCGGGGGTGCGTCCTTTGGTCTCCTTGGATGACAATGGCAGTGGTCGAAATATCAGCCGTGGTATTGTGTTGGTGGACCATGAAAGTCGCGACGGCCTAAAGGGCTTCACGACCATTACCGGTGGTAAGTTGATGACCTACCGCTTGATGGCCCAAATGACCACGGATTTGATTGCTACTAAATTAGGTCATGTGGCGGAGTGTGACACTCACCGCCGTCCGCTGCCCGGCTCTGAACCTCCTCAAACCGCCAAGCGTCGCCATGCATTGCAGGCCAAACCGGCAGAATTAGCCGCGGTGGATCGCCACGGTCAACGCGTTATCAGCTATCTCATGAAAACCCCGCAAAGCCAAAGTGTGATATGTGAGTGTGAAATGGTCACCAGTGGCGAAATCGAATACGCGATTAAAGAGCTTGATGTTCACAACCTGACTGATCTTCGCCGCCGGACGCGTCTTGGAATGGGACCCTGCCAAGGGGAGCTTTGCACCTACCGCGCGGCGGGGCTTTTCGATGAGTTTACCCAATGTAGCGGAATAGAATCAGGCGAGCTGTTGGTCGAGTTTCTTGAAGAGCGCTGGAAAGGGGTGAAACCGATTTTATGGGGAGATGCGCTACGTGAGGCCGAGTTCAGTTATTGGGTCTATCAGGGCCTATTGAGTATCGAACCCACCGACTATAACGCACAGTTAACCCGCAACGAGGAGGCGACAGATGCTCAATTATGATGTGGTTGTGATGGGCGCAGGACTATCCGGCCTAAGTGCCGCACTGCGCTGTTTGCAATTGGGCCTTAAGACAGCGGTGGTCTCTAGTGGGCAAAGTGCGATGCATTTTTCATCAGGCTCGATTGATCTGCTCGCCCACTCGCCAGTGACGGGACAGGCGGTGCGCTTACCGTATCCCGCGATAGACGAACTGACGCAAGCTTGCCCAATGCATCCCTACGCTAAATTAGGCGCAGACAAAGTGCGACAAGCGATGCAATGGTTCGGCGCTATGATGGCTGAGCAAGGCTTGCCGATGCGCACCTTAGGTCAAGAAGAAAACCACTTGAGACTCACAACGGTGGGCACGCTTAAACCGACGTGGTTTTCTCAGCCTTATGCGTTGTGTACGGATTTTGATGGGTCAGCGCTCAGCGTTTTTCACCGAATTACTGTGGTATCGATAGCGGGCTTTCGAGATTTTCACCCCAACATGACTCGTGATTACCTTGCGCAGCAACCGATGTTCACAGGCAAAACCATCCGCAGTATCACTGTAGACCTGCCTTCGCTGCGTGGGTTTGGCCGTCAATGTGGCGATCTGCGCTCTATTGATTTATCGCGCTTATTGCGACAGCCCCACGTCCTGAACGAATTCGCTCACCAACTTTTACGTGTGTCTCAAGCGGATGATGCCGTGGTGATACCTGCCTTGCTCGGAAATGGCGATGGGCTAATCCTCCTTGAACAGCTGAGAGTGCAGACACAGCGACAGTTATTTGAAGTGGCGACCATGCCACCATCGTTGATGGGCATACGCATTGAAGAGTGTTTGACTCGCGCGGTTCGTCAGTTGGGTGGCGTGGTGCTCAAAGGTGACAGCGTGGTTGGCGGCGAGCTCATCGAGTCGGAATCGGGATATCAGCTGGAGCAGATTTATACCGAGAAGATGAGCAAGACGCCATTGCGTGCGGCTCACTATATTATGGCGACCGGCAGTTTCTTTAGTGGTGGACTGGTGGCTGAGAGACAAGCCGTGCAGGAGCCGCGTTTTCACTTTGACGTTAGTGCCGATGACGAGCGTGACCACTGGGCCAATGACGTGTTTTTTGCTGCCGACTCCCAACCTTTCTTGGCGTTTGGCGTCAAGACCAATGCCGATTTTTCCCCTCTACTGAATGGCGAGACGGTGGGCAACGTGCGTTGCGTTGGCACTCTGTTGCAGGGCTTTGATCCGATTAAGCAAGGTTGCGGGGGCGGCGTCGCCATCAGCACCGCTTATCACGCAGCCACTGCAATCGCAAAGAGCCATCAACACGCAGCTTTTAAAGAGGAGGTTGAGGTATGAACGCTCAAGTTGGTCAATTGTCTTTTGAAAACTGCATCAAATGCACGGTGTGCACCGTGTATTGCCCGGTCGCCAAGACCAACCCTCTGTACCCCGGCCCGAAACAGTGTGGCCCGGATGGCGAACGCTTGCGCATCAAAAGCCCAGATTACTATGATGAGGCCCTGTCGATGTGCACCAACTGCAAGCGATGCGAAACCGCTTGTCCTTCTGGGGTTCGCATTGGTGATTTGATCGCGAACGCCAAAGGCTCCTTAGGGAAAAAAACGCTTAGCCCAAAAACCGTACGCGATTACGTGCTCAGCCACACCGACTTGTTCGGTTCACTGGCCACGCCGATGGGACACGTTGTCAACAAGATGACGCAACTGATTCCAGTCAAAACTATTTTGGACAAAACCTTAGGGGTGGATCACCACAAGTCCTTACCTAAATATGCCCAAGGCACGTTTCGCGCATGGTTTAAAAAGCACAAGTCGTCACAAGTAAAGTTTTCCCGACATGTGAGCTATTTTCACGGCTGCTATGTCAATTACAACCATCCGCAACTGGGCAAAGATGTGGTTGCGGTCCTAAATGCGATGAATTATGGCGTGACCTTACTCGATAAAGAAAAGTGCTGCGGCGTACCCTTGATTGCCAATGGTTTTTTAGACAAAGCGCGTAAAAACGCGCGAATCAACGTTGAGCAGATGACCGCTGCGTTACATGGCTCCAGCCACGGCGTGATCTCAACGTCATCCAGTTGCTGTTTAGCATTGAAAGAGGAGTACCCTCACGTGCTAGGGGTTGAGAATGATGCCATTGTCAACGACGTGCATTTTTTCAGTCGTTTTTTGCTGCGCGCGTTTGAGCAAGGCGAGGGGCCGACACTCAAACCATTAAACAAAGTGGTGGTGTACCACACGCCGTGCCACCTTGAGCGGAGTGGTGAGCATCTTTTTACCATCGAACTGCTTAAACGGATCCCCGGTCTAAACGTGATAGTGTTAGACAGTCAGTGCTGCGGATTAGCGGGTACTTATGGATTCAAATCGGAAAACTACGCCACCTCAATGGCGATAGGGGCGCCTTTATTTGCGGCGATGGAAGAATCCGGTGCGGACTATGCGATAACCGACTGTGAGGCGTGTAAATGGCAGATTGAAGAAAATACTTCCCTCGCGTGTCACCACCCGATGACGTTGTTGGCGATGGCGCTTGAGTCTCAATCTCCTTATCCAAGTAATTAAAGACGACATCTTCGATGGCTTAGCGCTATGATGTCAAAGAACAGACAATCAAAAGGATAGGGCGATGAAGTGGTGGCTAGGCGTGAGTATGGTGCTATTGGCATCAGTGGTGAATGCAGAGGAGGAGGCGCATCAGCCCTTTGTACAGGTGTCGATGACATTAGAGTTGGAGGGAGTTGAGCGGGCACTGGATGACACCCGACAGTCGTTAGATACCATTGGTAGCGCGCTTGCAGACATCGCGCAAAGTGAGCACTTGACAGGGCAACAGCAAGAAAAACTCGACCAAACCATTGGCAATCTCAACGAATTGGTATTGCTCTCTAGACAGTCTATGGAGGCACTGCCAAGCGCGTTTCAGCACTCTAAACAGACCATCGCCACAAAAAGTCAGCAGTTCTTTGATGAGCTGCGCCAGCAAGTGCTGGTGGCGATCGCACTGATTGGAGTGGTCATCATCGGGATAATATCGGCCATTTTTTGGTTCGTGTTGCGTCCGATGCAAGCGACACTGCTCGGCGCGACTTCACATCTCTCCTCAATGGCCGGAGCAATAAAGACCACAGCACAGGCGCTAGACTCGATCTCTCAGCAGCAAGAGGAAATAGCCAAACGGTTAGAATCGGCGCAGTCTTCATCGCGTTGATCTCATCGTGAACAGAGTTGACATTACGGTAAAGTAAGAGTGACCGCTTCATTTGGATTGCACGTAAAACCCTCGAATAATGAGGAGTACACATGCAATCTATCAACGTCGTCTGGTTTAAGCGCGATTTGCGGCTGAGCGATCATGAGCCACTAAATCGCGCTTTAAAGACAGGAAGACCGACATTACTTTTGTATCTATTTGAGCCAGAGTTGCTCAGAAATCCCCACTACAGTGAGCGGCATTGGCGCTTTGTGTGGCAGTCACTACAAGATCTCAATCAGCAACTGGCCCCCTTTGAGGCTGAGGTTCACTGCCTGCAAGGTTCAGCAGAAGCGTGTTTCGAGGCGTTGGCGGAGTGTTACACCATTGCCGCCGTCTATTCCCATCAAGAAATTGGTTTAGATGTGACTTTCCAACGAGATCGGCGCATGAGCCAATGGTTCAAACAAAAAGAGATTGCTTGGTTTGAATCGCCGATGGGCGCAGTGATTAGGGGAGCGAAGAATCGAGACGGTTGGGATCAACATTGGTCATCCGTAATGCGCACATCGATTGAATCTGTGCCGCTTTCCGACGGCAATATCGCTCAACTCGATCAACGCTGCCAGCAATGGCGTATGGATCCCCCTGAGGCTTGGCAACAAAAAGTGAGTGGCTTTCAAACTGGTGGCGTGACGATGGCGTGGCGTACATTAGAAGATTTTTTTGATCGCCGAGCGACTTCTTATTATCGAAGTATCTCAAGCCCTACGGCTGCTCGACATGCGTGCAGTCGATTGTCACCTTATCTGGCTTGGGGCAATCTGTCGTTGCGCGAAGTCTATCAAGCACTGCTGGCTCATTGGCATAGTCCGGGGTTGAGGCGAAGCATGGTCGCCTTCTCTTCGCGGCTACATTGGCATTGCCATTTCATGCAAAAGTTTGAGTCTCAGTGTGAGATGGAGTTTGTTTGCGTCAATAGGGCGTATGATGCCTTGTTGGCCAGAGAGTGCGTGGAAAGCACAACAAAACTCAATGCATGGAAAGAAGGGCGAACCGGAATACCCTTGGTGGATGCCAGCATGCGTTGTTTGCATCGTACGGGGTACTTGAACTTTCGTATGCGCGCGATGTTGGTCAGTGTGTTGACGCATCACATGAACATCGATTGGCGCTTGGGCGCTGACCATTTGGCCCAGCTGTTTCTCGACTTTGAACCGGGTATTCATTATCCCCAGTTTCAAATGCAAGCCAGTGTCACGGGCACCAATACCATTCGCATTTACAACCCGGTCAAACAGGCGCAGGAGCACGATAGCGACGGAAAATTTATCTACCAGTGGATACCGGAGCTTTCTGAGGTGCCCACACCGCTGCTGTTCAAACCGTGGACCATGAGTGCAATGGAAGCCGCGTTGTATCAGTTGCCCCAAGAGAGCCCCTATCTCAGGCCAGTGATTGATCTCGATGCAGCGGCCAGTGAAGCGCGAGAGCGTTTATGGGGTTGGAAAAAGCGTCTAGATGTTAAACGTGAGGGACGTAAGGTGCTTGCCACTCATGTTCGTGCTTCGTCAAAAGTCAACGCGCGGTGATCAATACATGGTGATCGATAGCGAGTTGACCGCGTACGAATCGCCATCAGTAATGTTGATGACACGCAGGTAGAACAAGCATGATAGAGAAAGAGTGGAGCGCAGACGATATTGACCAAATGGCGCCGCGTAGCCGTGCTCGGTTAATCAATTCCTTGCCAGGTTTTAAGAGCGCTAATCTGATTGGCTCCACGGATGGGCAGGGGAACGATAATCTTGCTATTGTCAGCTCGGTGATTCATTTTGGTTCTAACCCGCCGTTACTTGGCTTTGTGTCGAGGCCAAGACCTGCGCAACGCGATAGCTTAACTAACATCCTCACCACGGGTGTGTTTACCATCAACTCAGTGACACGCGAGTGCGCACTGCAGGCCCATCAAACCTCGGCGCGTTATCCTAGTGACGTAAGCGAGTTCGATGAAACGGGGCTGACTCGCTATTACCATGACGATTTCGCAGCGCCCTTCGTACTCGAAAGTCCAATAAAAATCGGATTAAAATTGGTTGAGCATATCGTGATTCAAAGCAATCAAACAGAAATGTTGATTGGTGAAGTGGTCAGATTATTGCTGCCAGAGCAGGCAGTGATGCCCGATGGGTATCTTGACCACGATCAGTTAGAAACCGTGACCATCTCGGGTCTAGATAGTTACCACGTCACGCAGAGAGTCCATCGATTGAGTTATGCAAAACCAGACCAACCGCTTCACCCCCTTACCCTAGAGGGCGAACCCTCCTCATGGCAAGCGCCATACAGCGAAGAGGGTTTACCCTAACGCCAAAGCACTATAAGGTGTTGATTCTTCATGTTGTGATACTCAAGGATTTGCCATGAACAGCACCATAGACACGTTATTGAATCACCGCTCCATTCGTCAGTTTACGTCTGAGACGATTGGCCCTGAGCAGCTTGACACTGTGCTCAAAGCGGGATTAGCGGCATCATCATCGAGCTTGTTACAGGTGGTCTCAGTGATTCGTGTGACAGACCCTGGCAAGCGGGCACGTCTGGCCGAATTTGCCGGCCATCAGTCTTATGTGGCGAGTGCGGCCGAGTTTCTCGTGTTCTGTATCGACTACCAGCGCCATGTGGAACTCAACCCAAATGTGCAGGCAGATTTTACCGAGCTAACGTTAATCGGTGCTGTCGATGCGGGCATTATGGCGCAAAACTGTTTGGTAGCGGCAGAGTCGATGGGGCTCGGTGGCGTTTACATTGGTGGTTTGCGTAATCGCGCGGCTGAGGTAGACGAGTTGTTGGGTTTACCACAGCACTGCGCGGTGTTATTTGGCATGTGCCTTGGGCATCCCGCTCAAGATCCAGATCTAAAACCGAGATTGCCGCTAGAGGTGATTGTCCATCAAAATCACTATCACCCGCTCGATAAACAGGCCGTTGCACACTACGATGAGACCATGCACACCTATTATCAACAGCGCTCTAGCAACAACAAGCAGAGTGGTTGGTCAGAGCAAGTGACGGCCAAATTGTCGGGCGAATCTCGCCCGCACATCTTGGGTTACTTGAATAGTAAAGGATTGGCAAAGCGCTAACCCTTTATCCACCTCAGAGCTTAGCGAGCGGCGAACCTTTCGGTTTGCCGCTGTTGTTTCTTCTGTTGGCTTTTTTAACCAGTGCGATCAAGGTTGAGCTCGACCAAGCACTGGTTTTTGGTGAAAACTGACTGCGGTTCATCGCCTCCAACTCGGCGTGGATAGATGCCCGCAACTCTTCTGACATCGACACTTCATCCAACCAGATCGCTGCCAGACGGTTGGCTTGCACATAGTCTTGTTGGCGCAGCGCCTCAATCAACGAACCAGCGCTGTTTAGCGTGGGTTCACGGTTTTGTTGCTCAGTGGTCAGCGTGTGAAGCGCGCGTTTGGTGCGCCACCACAGCCCAAGGGTAATCAACCAACCCAGCGCGAGTAGCGCGCTCAGCAAAGGCCAAAAACCACGCTCAATGGTGGCAGTGGGTGGGACAGTCTCGACGGGCGCCGCAGCGGTAATTGAGGGCGCAGTAGAGGTATGGCTTGTGACGGCAGGCTTGATGCTCAGCGTCAAACCATCAACGATTGCTTGGCGCTGGGTCTGTGTGGTGGTGTCCCACCAATCCACGATGACCTCAGGTAGAGTGATCTCTCCGGTCAGTTGAGGGATCAATACTTGTTTTAACTCCATGCGAACGACACCTGGTTGTGGTTCGCTTACCTGCGGTTTTTCGGCGTATTGGCGCACAGACGATGGGTAGGTTATGGACAGGCTGGGTAACTGCTCAGCACTGATCCCAGAGATCTCAAGGGTGAAGGTTCGCGTGATGGAATCGCCTAACTCTAAGCGGTTCGTTGTCTCACCGAGCTCACCTTGTGATGATTGCCACTGCTGACGCAGCGTCAGCTCCGAGGCAGGTAGCCAAGTGCCTTGATAGTCGCTTGGTTTATCCAATACGGTGATGGCGTAGCCCTTCGCAGCAGTGCTGGCATCAATCAGGCGGGTACTCCCGTCACGATCACTGCCGTAGACGATACTACCGCGAAAGCCAATACTGTGCAGTGTTTGTGCACCCGGTGTGGTCGCCGTGACTCGATAGTCTTGATCGACAAGGGTGACCTCTAATCCATCCATCACACTTTGGTATTGGTTGGGTTCTCCAAGCGGCGAGAGCGTCAGCCCTTGAGCTTGAGGGGCGATAACCTGCGGATTTTGTAGTCGACGCGGATTGGCCTTGACGATGAGCCTAGTGCGCAAGGTGGCACTTTCACCTGGATAGAGTGTCTCTTTGCTTAATGTGGATTGGATTTCAATTAAATCCGAGACTTGTGGCGGATTTTGATCGGCCAAGACGGTGATCTCAATCGGCTCAGAGCGCGCACCGCCGACCTCAAAAGCGGGGATCACTGCGGTGCCAATGCGACTGGCAGCCAGTGAGAGATTCCATTCGCTGCGTGTTGAACGGTTGCCATTGATGATGTTGAGCGAGGAGCCAAAGCTTGGTCGCCCTAGATAAAAGTCATCGCTAAGCAGATTAAAATCAATGTCATCCGATTCGGCTTTTTGATCCAGTACCACACGCAGTTGGAATACCTCATTTTTCACGACCCGATTTTTACTCACGGTGACCTGAAGCGTGGCGGCGCTGATGGCGCTAGACCAAAGGAAAAAAAAGATAAAAAGGGATCGAAACGCTGTCATTACCATGTTTTTCCTGTTGATGCTGGGGGAGACTTTTGCTGCGCTTGCAACAGCAGTTGCGCGCGCAATAGGCGGCTAGGATCGCGTGCGGCTTCGACTTGCTCAAGTTTACGCAGCGCGGGATCGATCTCGTTGGTCTTGGTGTCGCCGAGTGTTGCCGATGTGTTAGGCGGCTCAGTTTGGTCGTTTGCCTCCTGCGAACCTCTCTCTTGCTCTGACATCGAGTCTTGTTCAGAAGTCGTGGATTGCTCTGTAGTTGAAGATTGCTCTGAACTAGAAGAGTTCTCAGAAGTAGAAGGTGCCTCGGACGTAGACGGCTGCGAAGGATTGCTCTCTTGGCTTTGCTGAGGTTCATTGTTTGGGCGCGGTGCTTCGTCTTGTTGCTCGGGCTGCGCGCTAGCGTTGCCTTGAGAGTTTTTACCAGATTGGGAATTAGGCTGAGACGCGGCTTGTTCAGATTGCTCACCTGATTCACCCCGCTGTTGCTGCTGTTGTAGCGCTTGTTCCACAATCGCTTTGTTGTGGCTTGCCGATGAGAGCTCTGGGTTAAGCGCCAACGTTTGCTCATAGTGCTCAATGGCGGCGGAATATTGACCGCTTTGTGCGAGTGCATTGGCGAGGTTGTAGTGCTGGTTGGCCGTTTTTGCGCCGCTTAGGTTTTCAATGGCGGCGTCAAAATCGCCCGCTTGATAGTGTGCCAAGCCTTGCCATTGCGCATCGTTAAACTTCTCGGCGGCGGCTGAGTAGTTACCCGAGAGATAATCTTCATACGCTTGGAGATCTTGAGGTTTAAACGGGTTAGCGGCAACCTCCTGACTGGGCGAGAGCCAGAGCAGCGGCACTAGCAGCGCCGACAGCAAGACGCCACGGCGAAACAGTAGAAGCGAGAGCAGCACGATGAGTGGCAGCAGCCAATAGCCTTGGTTGACCTGATTGCTGACCGATTGATGACTGACGGCGCGAGTGGCTTGGTCGGTTTGATTCATCACGCGGTGAATGAGGTTGATGTCGTCGTTTGTCACCTGAACGGGCACAAAAATACCTCCGCTGGTGGACGCCAAGCGGCGCATATTATCAAAATTGCTTTTCGCGACCACCGTTTGGCCGTTATGCGTCAGCAATTGCCCATCTTGCAAAGGGATTGGCGCGCCGCTTTCAGTACCAATAGCCAAGACCGACAGCGACCAAGCACCAGAATCGATCAGCTCGGCGCTGCGTGTTTGCTCGTCATCATCCAGATCATCACTAACAAGCAAGATATGGCCGCGATCTAAGCCCGCATTTTTCATCAACTCAATCGCTAGTTCGATACCTTTGTCTGCCCGAGCGCCCGGGTAGGGCATGATGTCAGGTGAAAGATTTGGCAGCAGGTTGAGCATGGTTTGGCTGTCTGAGGTGAGCGGGCTTACCACATACGCGTCCCCGGCGTAAGCAATCAGCGCGGTGTCACCCTCTTGCCATTGGGCCAATAAATCCGACACCTTGTATCTGGCTTGGCTCAAACGATTGGGTTTGATGTCATTGGCGTACATGGACATCGACATGTCCATCACTATCACTCGCGCTTCGGTGCTGGAAAACGCCGGTCGCTCTGCTTGGCTAAAACTTGGCCCGGATAGCGCAACGATGGCAAGCGTCAGCATTGCGCCTAGCAGTGGCAATAGTCGATGAGTGGGCTGTGATGAGCTCATACCAAGCGCGGCAGCAATGTGCGGCGCAATGAGCGTATGGCTCTTTTGACGTTTGCTGAGCCAGTACAGCAATGCATAGGTGGGCAGCAGTGCCCACAACCACATCGGGTAGAGTAGCGTAAAGTCAGACATGATGCCTCCGCACGATAATCAGGCCGAGTAGGGTGAGAAGGGCGAGCGTGAGCGGGACATAAAACCATTCAGTTTGAGGGCGCCAGACTTGCGTTGCCAACGAGACAGGCTCAAGCGCATTAATGGTGTCGTAGATGGTGGCGAGCTCATCGGCGTTTCTGGCCCGAAAGTACTGCCCGCCGGTTGTCTCAGCGATTGCCATCAAGGTCCGTTCATCGAGATCATGGGCGGTATTGACTTTACGGCTCATAAAGAACTCTTTGACGACCATTTCACCGGCGCCGACACCGACCGTATAGATGGTCGCGCCATATTGCTTGGCAATGTCTGCGGCTTCAAGAGGATTAAGAACGCCCGAGGTGTTCGAACCATCACTGAGGAGGATCATCACGCGCTGCGGCGCATCACTGTCGATAAAGGTTTTGGTCGCAAGGCCAATTCCTTCACCGATGGCGGTTTTTTCACCGATTAAGCGCAAAACCAATTGATCCACTTGTTTGGCGACGGTACGTCTGTCTAGGGTCAGTGGCGTTTGCAGATAGGCGTGATCAGCAAACAGCACCACGCCGATCCTATCGCCTTCCCGTTTGGCGACAAAATCATTGACCACCTGTTTGACTGCGCTCAGCCGATCAATGTAGTCGTCCCCTTGAAGCATGTCTTGCTGGCTCATCGAATAAGAGAGATCGAGCACTAACATTAAGTCACGGTGTTTCGGCTGTATTGTGACGGGATCGCCAAACCACACCGGTCTCGCCGCCGCGAGTAACAGGAGTAGCCAAGTGAGTGAGAGGAGCAGACGTGTGACGCGCAAATTCGGCGTAGCCTGGGCTGCGCCCTGAGGTAAAATGGGCAGATAGAGCGGCGTTCGCTGCGCGCTGGCAGGAGCGAAGCGGTAAACCAACAAGGGCAGCGGCAGTGCAAACAGCACCCACCACCACAGCAGTTGCCAATCAGCCTCGAACAGGGCCACGAGATTTCCTCCGTTTCTTCGGTGGCAGCGCGTGCTCTATCCAATGGGCGCAGTGTTCGATCAACGCCTGAGACTCATCATTGTGTTGCTTGCTGTAGAGTGCATGTTGCCATTTATCGTAATTGTCGGCAAAGAGCGGGGTGCTCAATTGCTCATCCAAAAATAGATACCACTCTTTTCCTGTTAGCTGAGCGATCTCTTCGCGTGGGAAATAGCACAACGCCGATTGGCGAACCAACTCAATCGCTGATGAAGGTGTGCTGCCTTGTTTCAAAATGCGTAGGGCGGCTTTTTTCGGTGCAAGGCGTTTTTTCTTCCAGTGGGTGAAGCCCCAAATAGCGAGCAGCGTCATGATACCGGCGGCGATACTCGCCCACCATGCCCAGGTAAGCGGTAGCCAACTTGGTGGCGAGGGTAATATCATAGGGTCTAGCGGCAGCAATGAAGATTGACTGTTCGAGCTCATTCTAAAATCCGTGTAATTGTTGTTGTAGTGGTTGTGCACTAGAGAGTGCGCTGACGCTCATTCCTAGTTTAAGCGAGAGCCTAGAAAGCTGATTTTGCTTGGCTTTAAAGGCGGCTTCAATGTTTTTTCGCGTTGTTTTTTTTCCAAAATCAATCCATTGGGTATGCTGACGATCCGTCACCTGTTCGCAGCCGCGAAAATCAGTGACGCCTTGCTCTAGAGGATCCCACAACTGCACGATGCGCACGCGATTGTGGGTGTTGAGCCCAGATAGGGTGATCTCATCTTGTTCTGTCAGTCGGGCGAAATCGCTCAGTAAGATAATATCGCTGCCCTTGGGACAGAGACGGTTGAGTGCTTCCAGCGCGGGTGCCATCGAGCTGTTTTGCGTGACGTGATGGTTCATCAGCGCTTTTTGGTGTTCATTGACCAAAGCGTGATTGAGTGCCAACGCCCCTCGCTGCCTTGGAAGGGGCTTGAGGTCAGTCAGTGTTGAGCCGGTATCGATGACGGCGCCGATTCTATCTTGCCCTTCGGTGGCTATCCACCCGGTGAGCGCGGCAAAATGCGCCGCTTGCACCGACTTTAGTAACAACGTTGAGCCGAACCTCATGCTCGGACTGAAGTCGACATAGACGATAACCGGCTTTTCGCGTTCTTCACTAAACAGTTTGGTGTGTGGCTTGCCTGTGCGCGCCGTGACGCGCCAGTCGATGCTTCGAATGTCATCGCCATGTTGATATTGTCGTACTTCACTGAAATCCATCCCGCGGCCAAGTTGGCGACTTTGGTGTTGCCCTGCCATTTGTGACCACAAACTTTTGGCTGGTGGCAGCCATTTCACCGCGTGCTGCTTAAGATGAAGCAACTCCTTCATGGTGAGGTTCACACCATCACTATGAGGCGGCAGTGTCGGCGTAGGGAGGACGGTATTTTCTATGGCCATGTTTATGCGCTACCGACCAGAGAGAGCAAGGTAGAGACCACGTGATCGCGGCTGATGCCTTCTGCTTGGGCTTGGTAGGTCAGCAGTAGTCGATGTCTTAGCACAGGGTAGGCCATTGCTTGGACGTCTTCTGGCGTAACAAAATCTCGCCCGGCCAACCAAGCGTGAGCGCGTGCGCATCGATCCAGTGCGATGGTGGCGCGCGGGCTGACGCCCATCTCCAGCATCGTTGCAAGGTTGTCGTCGTACTGCTCGGGCTCGCGGGTCGCCATCACCAATCGGATGATGTACTGCTCGACGCTCTCAGCCATATGTACGTTGAGCACTTCTTGTCTGGCGGTGAAAATATCGTGTTGCGAGAGTTGCGGTTTCTGCGCGCCGACTTCGCCTTTGGCTTCACCGCGGTTTAAGCGCAGGATCGCGAGCTCACTGTCGGCGTCAGGGTAGCTGACGTTAAGGTGGAGCAAAAAGCGATCAAGCTGAGCTTCAGGTAAGGGGTAGGTACCTTCTTGCTCTATCGGGTTTTGTGTCGCCATCACCAAAAACAGCTCGGGCAGCGGGTAGGTTTGTTTGCCGGCAGTAATTTGCTTTTCTGCCATGGCTTCTAGCATTGCGGCTTGCACTTTGGCGGGGGCACGGTTGATCTCATCAGCGAGCAGCAACGAATGGAAAATCGGGCCCGGTTGGAAGCGAAATTCCCCGGTTTCTGGTCTAAATATGTCGGTTCCTGTCAAATCCGCCGGCAATAAATCCGGTGTAAACTGCACGCGATGGAAGCTGCCTTCAATGCAATCGGCTAGGGCTTTTACCGCGCGTGTTTTAGCAAGCCCCGGTGGTCCTTCGACAAGGATGTGGCCGTCAGCCAAGAGTGCAACAAGCAATTGCTTGACCAATTCACTTTGACCAATCACTTGACCGTTCAAATAGTGTTGCAGCTGTGATAGAGCGTGAGTGTGCATGAGCCGTATCTCTCCATGAGTTCTCGCCATAGGCGATAGCGCAGGTTAAGTCTCTGATATTGAGAACAATTAGAATATGGGTATTTTCCCTCGAGATACAACTCTTTCCCCGGTCAATTGACCAAAATTTTGCCAATGGGCATAAGACATTGTGGAAATACAACCAAAGTGTGAGCTAGTCTAAATGAAAGAGGTAAAGTAATGCTTAAACCTTACGATATAAGTAAAGTGAATAGCACACTCGATGGCTTAGACTCTGTGAAAGCAGTCTGTCGCGGGATGTGCTTGTTTGTGCAATAGGGCTAGGATCAGCATGATAAATTTGAACTCCATTAGTATTAAACAGAAAGTGGTCGCAGGGATTACCTTTGCGGTACTGGCGTCTACCATCATTGTCGGCGTGATGGCTCAACGTCAAGCGAGAGCAGTATTAGAGCATCGCTTGATCGATATTGAGTTGCCAACCATGCTGGAAAAAATCAAAGGAGAAATCGACAACGAAGTGACCCAGTTGTTGATGGCAGCACAACAGATCGCCAACAATGAGTTCACCCAGCAAGCGATCAACACTCGTAATATCGATGCCGATAGCGAGCGTCTTTTGGTGAAGTCACTAAATAACGTCCGCACGCAGTACAAGCTCAACGATGCGTCAGTGGCCAACCGAGAGACCGCCTACTACTGGAACCAAAATGGCTTCCTACGTGAGCTTAACAAGCAGCAGGATGGTTGGTTCTTTGGCTTCACGCAGTCAGGCAATGCGACTATGGTCAGCATGTTCCAAGAGGCCAGCGGTGAAGTGAAGATGTTCGCTAACTTCCAGCAAGTCGACGGGTTCTCCATGTCAGGGGTGTCAAAATCAATGGATGATATGGTGAAGCTACTGAATGGATTCAAGATTGAGCAAACCGGCTTTGTCTTTTTAACCAACGCCAAAGGTGAAGTACAAATCCACCGCGACCAAAGCCAATCAAAAGCGACATTGGCGCAACTCTATGGTAGCAACGCGTCTGATCTATTGGATAAGTCAGACTTTAACCTTGTCCAAGCGAATTACAACGGCCAAAACGTCTTTGTTTCTTCCACTTATATTCCGGTCATGGATTGGTTTGTAGTGGGCGTGGTACCCGTAGATGAAGTGTTCGCGGATTTGACCAAAGTGGCGCATCAAATGCTGATCACGACCATTGTCGTCGCGGCACTGTTTATTTTGATGGGGCTGTTTTTGGCCAACAGCATTGCTAAGCCGATTCGTGCGATTGCACTGCGTTTTAGCGATCTGGGCAAAGGTGATGGCGATCTTTCTCAACGTATCGAGATCAAAGGTCGCGATGAAATCGGTCAATTGTCAGAAGGGTTTAACGGCTTTATTGAGAAGATTCATCAATCAATGAAAGAAGTAGCCTCGACCAGTAGTGCGCTTCAGTCAGCGGCGGATGGGGTCTCACACAAAGCCAATACCACACACGACAATAGTCAAGTGCAGCGTGATCAAACCATACAAGTCGTGACCGCGATCAACCAGATGGGCGCCACCATCAGTGAGATTGCCACCAACGCTGCCACTGCTGCAGAAACTGCCACCCAAGCGTCCGACAACAGTGAAGTGGGGCAACAAGTGGTTAGCAAAGCGAAAGATGCCATTAGTCGTCTCGCGCTTGATATCGAAAATACCGGTCAAGTGGTGGAGCAGTTGGCGTCGACAACGCAAGAAATTGGCTCCATTTTGGACGTGATTCGCGACATTTCCGAGCAAACCAATTTGTTGGCGCTCAATGCGGCGATTGAAGCGGCACGTGCGGGCGAGCAAGGTCGAGGCTTTGCGGTTGTGGCGGATGAAGTCCGTAACCTCGCCAGTCGAACCGCCGATTCGACCGAAGAGATCCAAAAGATGATCAACCAGTTACAAAGCGATGCCAAAGACGCGGTAACGGCGATGGAGGCGGGTAAATCCGTTACGGGTGAAGGGGTGTCTGCGTCGGACGAAGCGGTGAAAGTGCTGCTGAGTATCTCAGAGCGTATCCATGACATCTCGGATCGCAACACTCAAGTGGCGACAGCGACGGAGGAGCAATCTACCGTGGTGCACACCATCAACCAGAATATTGAAGAGATCAACGCCATCAATGAAGTGACCACTAGCACTGCGGAAGAGTTAGCAGCAGCGAGTACTGAATTGAAAGAGTTGTCCGTTCGGTTGGATAAAATGGTTGGCAGCTTCAAGCTATAACGGCGTTCAACGCTTTCACGTGTCAAACTAGAAACTCTGGGGTTAAGTAGGTAAACTTGCCCCAGTTTTATTTTGGTAAGGGTATGTCAATCATGAGTGATGTTGAAAAAGAACTGGAGCTGATGTCTCAAGAGATGGGGGATGAGCCAGAGGTGGCATTGCCATCAATCGAAGAGCAAAAAGCCATCGCACAAAAGCTGAAAGAGCTTGAAGCCGAAGGTAAATTGACTCCAGAGGTATTGGAAGAGTACTTTGGAAAATTCTACGCCAAGACGGACGCGCCGATTCACTGATTGCGCTGGTTTACTTGGTCAAGAAAGCAGAAGAGAAGGTTGGCATTGCCAACCTTTTTGCTTTTTATCCCCTATGGCCGTTGTGTTGATCGACGTGGGCGCGGCGCCAACGACTATCTGGCGACGACTTGGTTTCTCCCCGCCTTTTTCGCCTCATACAGCGCTTGGTCAGCACGCGATACCGCTTCACTCCAAGTATCATGCATGGTGAGGCTGCTGACTCCAAAGCTTGCTGTGCAGAATTCATCGTGTTTGGGAAGCAAGTGAGTGCGCTCAATGACCTGACGCAGCTTCTCTGCGACAAATTCAGCGTCTTCAAGTGACGTTTCGGGCAAAATGAGCAAGAACTCTTCACCGCCGTAACGAAAGCAAAAATCGTTGGCGCGGGTTTCTACGTGCAGGATACGACCGATACTGTTTAACACGCGATCGCCTGTTTGGTGGCCATAGAAATCGTTGATCTCTTTAAACCGATCAATATCCAGCAACACGAAAGAGAGGTCGGTTTGAAAACGGCGTGCTCGGGCGGACTCTTTGGGTGCTAATTCAGACAGTGCACGTCGATTATAGAGTTGGGTGAGGTCGTCTTTCAGGGATGTGTCGTAGATGGTGGCGACCAAGCGACCGGTTAAGAGCCAAGTGATCGAAAAACCAATAAAAATCACCATAGAAATGAGAGAGATGAACGCCAGTTGGTGTACTAAGCCTGACTGCATGAAATCCTGAATTTGTTGTTGGAACGGCAGAGTAGCGACGCGAAACAGGCTGTATCCACCTTGAATAATCATGGCAATAGAAAGTAAACGTTTTGAGCCAGGGATGTCTTTGTGCGTCCCTTTGAGGTTGGCGTATAAGGTGAGGAAAGACATTAATGCAATAAAGCTTGCGACCAAAAAAATCCGTACATTAGTCGAGGGGGAAAAATAGGTAAAGTAGGTCAGCCCCAAAATGATCAACGGCAAGCCATAGTAGCCGATGTTCGCCAAACGATGAGGAAAGCTGCGCAACAAGCACACGCCGTGGAGCAGCAAAACAAAGCTGAGCACAATCGCTGAATTGGCGATGATTTTTGAGATCCAGTAAGAGGTGTGATTACCAAAACTCAGAAATAGAAAACCCACGCCGAGCAAAAGCAGCGCTAGCGCTATGGTATTGATTCCCCTAATGTTTGGCTGTAGGCGCTGAATCAGCAAAAGCCCACACGCGTACGTAAACGACAAAAAAACACAAATCACCGACAAGGTCGGAATATCTAAACGCGGCAAGTTTATGATCCATTTGATTTATTTGTGTTTAAGTGTAGTTGATATAATTGTGTTTAATAGAAAAAGACCACCGAATTCGGTGGTCTGAGTAAATAAAAGTGACCGATGGCTCGATCGCGCGCTGGGTGTGGCTTATTTCACACGCCAAGCGATGGTTTCGCCGCCACGAATAGGAACCACGATGTCGTCACCAAACGGCATGGTTGCTTCGACCGACCAGCTCTCTTTCACCAAAGTGACGGTGTCGCTGTTGCGAGGAATACCGTAAAAATCGGGGCCGTTGTGGCTGGCGAAGGCTTCCAGTTTGTCCAGTTTTCCTTCGTTCTCAAACACTTCAGCGTAGAGCTCTAACGCTGCGTGTGCCGTGTAAGAACCCGCACAGCCGCAAGCCGCTTCTTTTTTGCCCTTGGCGTGTGGTGCCGAATCGGTGCCTAAGAAGAACTTCTTGCTGCCACTGGTGGCCGCTTCAATCAATGCTTTTTGGTGGGTGTTGCGTTTAAGGATCGGCAGGCAGTAGAAATGTGGGCGAATGCCACCGACAAGCATATGGTTGCGGTTGTAGAGAAGGTGGTGAGCGGTAATCGTTGCTGCCACATTGTCATTGGCGTTATTCACAAACTCAGCGGCATCGGCAGTGGTGATGTGCTCAAGCACAATCTTTAGATTAGGGAAGTCATTGACGATTGGCGCAAGTACAGTGTCGAGGAACGCTTTCTCACGATCAAAAATATCCACGTCGTGATGAGTCACTTCGCCGTGGACTAACAGCAGCATGTCCACCTCTTGCATCGCTTCAAGCACGGGGTAGATATTTTTCGCATTGGTCACCCCAGAATCGGAGTTAGTGGTCGCACCCGCTGGGTAGAGTTTCGCTGCCACCACTTTGCCTGACGCTTTCGCTTGGCGGATATCTTCGGCGGTGGTGTTGTCAGTCAGATACAGCGCCATCAATGGTTCGAACTGCTCACTTGGCTTTTCTGCCAGGATGCGCTCTCGGTAAGCCAGCGCCATATCGGTGTTGGTCACAGGTGGGATAGTGTTTGGCATGATCAGCGCGCGGCCGTTGTAGCGACTGATGTCACGCACGGTGTCTTTGAGTACGTTACCGTCGCGTAAGTGAACATGCCAGTCGTCAGGACGTGTGATCGTAAGTGTTGTCATTGATTGCTCCCACCATAGATTGAATTATCGGATTGGAGCCTAAACGCGGCGAAAAATGTGAAGGCAAACGCTTACGTTTAGGCGACAGGATGATAGAGCAAAGTCACTGGAATTTCATCTACTTTCTCGGATTTTGACCGATTTCGCCTTAAGTATCCGCGCGCTGCAGCGTATACTGCTGAGACAATCATTACGCTTAGGATTAGCAATGTCAGCGCCAGATTCTTCACAACAACCGCAACTCTCCCAAATCAATGTCTACCCCGTCAAATCGGTGGGCGGTATTGCACTCTCGACCTCGTGGGTGGAAAAACAAGGTCTCACGTTTGACCGTCGCTTTATGCTTGCGACTGCCGATGGTCAAATGGTCACCGCGCGCAAATTCCCGCAGATGGTCACGGTTCGTTCCAGTTTAACGGCAGATGGGCTGGTGATGACCGCCGAGGGGCATGCGCCACTTCGCCTACGCTACGACGCGTTTAAAATGCAAGCGGCGTCTGCTCAAGTGTGGAATGACCGATTTACTGCTTACACCACCACGGATGAGGCCGATGACTGGTTTAGCGCGGTCATTGGTCAACGGGTCGAGCTGCTTTATACCGGCGAACAGTCCAATCGTGTGCGTGAAAAGCTGGGTCACAATGTCAGCTTCGCTGATGGTTATCCGCTGCTTGTTATCAGTCAGGCGTCGCTTGATGAACTCAACCGCCGTAGCCCTGAACGCCACGATATGGATCAGTTTCGTACCAACTTAGTGGCGGGCAACACTGCGCCTTTTGAGGAAGATCGCTGGAAGCGCATTCGAATCGGTGACGTTGAGTTCGAAGCGGTGAAGCCTTGTGAGCGCTGTGTGTTGACCACAGTGGACGTAGAAAAAGGTGCGTTTCGTCGAAGTAAAGAGCCTTTACAAACCTTATCGCAATTTCGCGCCAATGAGCGCGGTGGCGTGTTCTTTGGTCAAAACTTGGTCGCAAAGAACGAAGGCTTGATTCGACAAGGTGATGATATAGAAGTGTTGGAATACAAAGAGCCAGAATTCTACGCTGACAAAGGTCAACTGAGTCTCTCTGCTGTGGAAGCGCCAGTGCCGGACTCAGTAAAATCGCTGACCATCAGTGTCAACGGCAACATCTTCAGTGGTGATAACCAACGCACCTTACTTGAGCAAGCGGAGGAAGCGGGTATCCCGATGGCAAACAGTTGTCGTGCTGGGCTGTGTGGTGCGTGCCGCGTTACGGTGGAATCTGGCGAAGTGGACCAAGAAGATGTGCCGGCACTTCATGGCTTTGCTCACGAACCGGGGTTAGCGTTAGCTTGCTGCTGTGTGCCGAAATCGGACATCGAAGTCATCAGTTAAATAGATCAGTTAAATAAAGAGATACCCTTACCTCTGAAATGAAACAAGCCCCAATTTCGCGGAAGATATGCAGCATATAATCCGTGCGATTGGGGCCTTAATGTGAGAGGGGGGCTCACTATCCGCTGACAACAATAACCGGTGTGTCGTTTTCCTGTGCAAACAGCGCAATCTCTTCCGGCGGCGCTTCGTTGGTGATGACTAAATCAATGTCGGCCAAGGTACCCAGTTTTACCATCGCATTGCGGCCAAATTTACTTGAGTCGACGCCAAGAAAGACACAACGGCTATTTTCCATAATTGCGCGTTTGACGCGCACTTCATGATAATCGAAATCCAGCAATGAGCCATCGAAGTCAATTCCGCTGATGCCCAAGATGCCGAAATCGAGGCGGAACTGGGAGATGAAATCCAGTGTCGCTTCACCCGTCACACCGCCGTCCTTACCGCGTACTTCGCCGCCTGCCAAGATGACTTTAAAGTCCGGTTTGCTCATTAATAGGGTGGCGACATTGATGTTGTTGGTGACGATACGTAAGTTTTGATGCTTGCTCATCAGTGCACGTGCGACGGCTTCAGGCGTTGTACCGATGTCGATAAATAAGGTGGCACCGTCAGGGATGTGAGTCACAAGTTCTTGTGCTACTTTGCTTTTTTCCGATTGGTGAGACACTTGACGGATTTGATAGGAAGAATTTTCTGAGCTTGAGACAATGGTCGCGCCGCCGTGGTTACGGCGGATCTTGTTCGCCTCGGCCAGCTCGTTTAAGTCACGACGAATTGTTTGTGGGCTGACATCAAAACGCTCAACTAACTCTTCGGTACTGACGAAACCTTGGGTTTGAACGAGCTCGATGATCTCTTGATGACGTTTTAATGCTTTCAAATTCACTTCCTTATTAAATGGCGTACAACACAGAAGTGTACGGACAGTCGAAGAGAAAAGCCAATGAACTTGGTCGTTCGAAGTGAAAGTATGCGCGTTTTCAGAAAATGTTCACAAAAACGCGCGTGACGAGTTTAAGTTTTCAGCGGAAAAACTCGGACTCGCGCATCCGGAGTGTGCAACTAGGCCGTCTCTTTGGCCACAGGTGATGCCAATAGCGGTTTGTCACGCCCCAGTTTGAGCTGCGACAAAATGACCCCAGTGATCACCATCAAACCACCGACAAGGTGATAGAAATGCATAGTTTCACCCAGTAACACAGAGGCCAATGTCACCGCTAAGATCGGCAACAAGTTCATAAACATTGCGCTTGAGTCTGCGCCGATCGCATCTATCGATTTGACCCACATCCAAGGCGCGAGCACTGAGGCGGCGATGCCAGCGTAAGCGATAAGCGGCAGAGCGTCGCTACTGGGTATTGGCGACGCGCTGGTGACGAGCAGTGGAAATAGCATCATGAGTGCAAATACGCCTTGTAAATAGATGATGACCCAGTTTGAGAGTGGCATTTTCCAACGTTTAAGCAACACGCAGTAGGCGGCGTAGCAAAGTGCGGCTAACAGCATCAAGCCGTCTCCTGGCGTCATATCTTGATGGAGGAAATAGGTCATATCGCCTTGGCCCAACATATAGCTCAAGCCGATTAATGAAAGTACGCCACCGAGAATACTCACCGCAGAGATCGACTTACCCAGCAAGGGGACACTCAGAAACACACTAAGCAGCGGCACCAAAGAGGTGATGAGCGCCATGTTCGAGGCGGTCGTTGTTAAGCCTGCGTAGTAACCGAGCGACTGGTTGAGCACCATGCCCAGCATGGCAAGAAACGCCAGTTTCGTCAGGTGTGGTTTGACGTGGTGCCACTGTTTCACCACGCTCGGAAGACAAAAAGGCGATAGAAGTACCACGGCAACAAACCAGCGATAGAAACTCATCGCACCGGGTTCAATGTGGCTGGCGGCCAGTTTGGTTACGATGGTATTCCCGCCCCAAATGAATACGGTAAACAGTGGAAGTAAGTAGTTCATGTGAGCCCCATCGCAAAGTAATCAGTGGAACCGAGTGTGACAGGTCTATATAATTATAAATATCTCCATAAAGACATTGCGCGTCATAGGAAGACAATCTTGAGAAAATCGGCAAAACACCTTCATCCTTCCTTATCCATTGATAAGGCACCATCAGACGTATTTATGAATTTCGAGGCGTTTCTTTCGAATACAGAAACGCGTATGCATAGCCACCCTTGGGGGCAAGTTCAACTGATCAGTGGTGGAATATTGGAGATGGAAGCCGAAGATACGCGCTTTTTGGCTCCGCCCCATTTGGCTATTTGGGTGCCTGCGGGCGTTCGTCACACCAGTTACAATCGCAAACCTATTTCCTACTGTTCTCTCAATGTGGCGCAATCGCTGACGACAAATTTCCCAGATAGAACCAGCCTGATTAAAGTGACGCCGATTGTTTCCGCGATCATTGATGATTTTCGTCAGCGAGACATCAACGTTGCTGATTCTGATGCGGATAAACGCTTGGTTCAGGTGCTGCTTGACCAATTAGCCACCCGAGATACTCAGCATCACTTCTTGCCCTCGAGCGATCATAAATATTTAGCACCGATTCTAGCGGCGGTGGAAGAGAACCCCATCGATAACACGAGCTTGTCGCAATGGGCTGAGCGCGTCCATACCACAGAACGCACGTTAGCCCGTCACTGCCAAGCCGAGCTGGGGATGAGTTTTACCGAGTGGCGATTGCGCGTTCGTTATCTGCATTCGATGGAACTGCTGCGTAATGGTCACTCCGTGAAAGAAGTGGCGTTGACGCTCGGATATAACCAAGCCAGCCCCTTTATTGGCATGTTTAAGAAGTACTCTGGCCAAACGCCAGAGCAATACAAGAACAAACTACTTCATCCGGACAAAGGCTAAGATAGCCGCAAGCGTGAGCCAAGTAGGTCGGATTACTCCAGTTCCACTGGCGGTCTAAAGACCATTTCATGAATGACGACATCGTCGGGTAGGTTCAATAAAGTGAGGACGGTCTGTGCCACGCTAGCGGGCTGCATATAGTTAGGGCGACTTGCAGCGCGAAATCCAGTGTCTGTACCACCTGGGAATAAGTTGGTGACTTTAATGCCGTGTGGTTGCGCTTCTTTCATCAATACGCCCGTCAGACCTGCCAATCCTTGCTTCATCGCCGTATATACCCCCATGGTTTCACTGGAGCGTTTGGCCACGGTACTGGCGACGTTAATGATGTAGCCGGATTGCTGCGCTTTCATCAGTGGTAGCGCTTCTCGGCAAAGAAGAGCGGGAGCACGTAGGTTGATCGCGTATTGCTGGTCAAACTCTTCTAGGGTGAACTCATCAAGGCCACACTTTCGGCTGTTCATACCGGCGTTATTGATCAGCACGTCTAGCCCACCTAAGGTGTCGGTCGCTTGCTTGAATAGCGCTATGCACTGGTTGGCGTCGGCAAGATCAAACGCTGCGACATGGCATCCGGTCTCTTGTTGTAAGGTGGCCAGTGCTGCTGCATTTCTTCCGGTGGCAAACACTTGGTGCTGCTGGGCGCAGAGCTGCTGCGTCAGCGCGTAACCAATTCCACCACTCGCGCCAGTTACCAGTATCTTCATCATCCTTTCCTTATGTTGGTGTTGCTCGGTTTGGATGAAGTCTAACAGAGGCGCAGTGAAAAGAATTGGTCAACATACACAGGAATTGACTAACTCGGGTACATAAACAAAAATCCCCCCTCGCTGCGCATTAATTTGAGCTCAGTGAGGGGGGATGTGATTAGCCAATGTCGTTGTTAGTCTGTACACGCTTCGCGCCAGATTTGCTTTGTAAATCTAGAAGAGCGATCTCGGTTTGCCAAATAATTGTTGATAATGATATCGATTATTCTTCCTAAACTGTGATCTCACTTCAAAATTGTGTAAGGTCACCACGCTATCGAGTTCCTATCTCTACTCAATCACTTAAAGGGCGGGATGCAATCTTTATCACAATCTCATTAAACACCTTGCTAAATAACTGAAAAATTTGGCGAATACCATTACGCTTATTTGGATGATGACAAGGAGATGAGGTGTTAGATGAGAGTATTGTTGGGGTTACTCAGCCATCTCTTGGTGTTTGCTGCGGGGATTGGACTGGGTATCTACGCATTGCCGATTATTACCCAGCCTCCGTCTCCAGATATCAGTCAGATTAAAGCCTTGTCTCATACCGCGCTCTACAGCGCCACATTTGATAGAGCACGCCAAGACAGTGATTTTCTTCATTGGGGTGAGGGCTCTGTGTCGATTACGCCAGATGCTATCGGGTTTATAGGTCAGCTTGCACCGGGCCCAGATTATAAACTCTATCTTTCGCCTCAATATGTGGAAAGCGAAGCGTCGTTTTTGGACCTTCAGGCAGAAATGGTGCTGATTGGGGATGTGAACACCTTCGAGCGTTTTTATCTCACTATTCCTGCTGGCGTCCATGTGGAAGAGTACAACACGGTGATCGTCTGGTGTGAAACCTTCAAAGAATTTATTACTTCTGCCCGTTACAAATAAAGCGTGTTTGACGTTCAAAACACGAGCCCCTTGGTCAAAGTCACTTATTTATTCTCTTCATCCATTGTTTGTATGGTTAGGTATTCAGTACACTAAGGACAAATAATATTTGCGGTGCTAGGCGATGGGCACTGTGCAACATAACGAGGTTTGGTGTGGACAAAATTCACCTAGTGATTGACTTCCTGTTGACTCACAAAATGGTTTTTACAGCGCTGATTATTTTGCTGATTGCTTTGGTTCGTCGCGTGGTATTGGCTAAGATTCGTGGTGACGTGGCTTTTGTCAGTGAAGAGCAACGCAGCTGGATGTATCGCACAAAAAACGCTGCTTTTGCGGTCACTGTGGTGTTGCTGTTCACATTGTGGAAACCGGAAATCAGTGAATTCGCCCTCTCAGTGACGGCGATTGCGGTGGCCATTGTGGTTGCCTCAAAAGAGATTATCCTCTGTTTCACTGGCTCCATTCAGCGTGCGAGCTCGCGTTCGTTTCGCATGGGCGATTGGATCGAAGTGGGCAAAAGTACTGGTGAAGTCATCGAACACAATTTGATGGCCACCGTGATTCAGGAGATTGATATCTATCACGGTGAGTACAACTACACAGGCAAGACCATCACCTTACCAAACAGCTTATTTTTTACCTATCCGGTCAAAAACTTGAACTTCATGAAGCGGTACGTGTTCCACCATTTCTCAATCATCGTGCCGGATTTTGTCAATCTCTATCCGATGCTTAAAGATGTCGAAGATAAAATTAATGAACGCATTCATTACTTTAGTGAAGTCGCCAAACGATACAATGCCATTATTGAAAAGCGAGCGGGGGTCGATTTGCCCGGTTCAGAGCCTCATATCGCGGTCACTAGTGCGGCGACGGGTGAGCAAATTGTTCAGTTCACTCTCTTTTGCCCTACAGACAAAGCGTCTCATCTAGAGCAGGGGATTCGTATGGATTTTATGGCGTTGTATGAGCAGCGTTTTCCTAAGGTAGCGCCGTAGCGTTATCAAGAAATTCTCAAGGAGGAAAGCATGATCAAGCAAGTGGGTCCGACAACCATTAAAGAAACACACTCGCTAAGTTGTCACTGTGGTGCGGTTAAACTGGCGCTCTCTTTGCCTAATGGGATTGAGAAACCGCGCCGTTGTGATTGCTCCTTATGTCGTCGTAAAGGAGCGATAGTGGCCTCTGTGCCATTGGATGGGATCACCCTACTGCAAGGAGAAGAGAGCCTGACTCTCTATCAATTTAATACCCACACAGCAAAACACTATTTTTGCAAAATATGTGGCATCTACACTCATCATAAGCGCCGTTCGGACCCGACAGAGTATGGCTACAATGTCGGATGCCTTGAAGAGGTGAACCCGTTTGATCTTGGCGACATAACGACGATGGACGGAGTGCACCACCCCGCCGATAGGTCTTAGAACATGCCGAGCAGATCCTCGGGATTGGGTTTGCTCAACCTGTAATCAGTAACGCATCTTCATTTTCAACGCAATAGCCACTTCAAAATTATTCCCTGTCGCGGTAAATCCAATTTCGAGAGGCTGTTATGCAACAGATAAAGCGATCGTCATCACGCCGTCTCAAAAGTAGGATGCTCCGATGTTTATGCCAGTATGGAAATTAACCAGCATAAAATGCTAATCATTCATGGTGCTAATGCTCTAAATCAGAGGGTTTTATCTATTGAATTATTAATAGGACATGTTGCGCTCTGTATTCAGTGTTTTGTGATATCGAGCCCTAAAAAGAGTGCTAAATTTACAAAATAATAACAACAGCGACGAATTCAACATCATACCCAGTGTGTGACGTTGGAAGCAGTTCAAAGCAATAACGATAAAATCGATTCAGAATGGCTAGGAAAACAGGTATGAAACCACTAAAAATCAAGGACGTGTCCATTGCGGTCAGAGCATGGTCAATCCTAGCGCTATTCGCGCTGGGGCTTATTGTTAACACTCTACTTAACATCGACAAATCCCGAGAGCACATGCGTTACAACTACGAGCATGGGGTTGAAACCTTAGTGCAAAGCGCGATGGGTGTCGCCAATCGCTACTACGAATTAGTCCAAAGTGGCGAGCTGACGTTGGAAGAGGGGCAAAAGAACGCCCTTCAATCGATCTCTGCAATGCGTTTTGACGAGGGGAACTACATCTTCGTGGGAGACAAACACGGTGTCCAATTGGCAACGGGTGTCGATTCTTTGCTAGGCAAAAACATCATGGAGTTCAAAGACAGCTCTGGACACTTTTTTGTTAAAGACTTGTACAAGATGGCGCAAAGTGGTGGCGGCTTCGTCAACTACACTTGGAAGAATCCAGATAAAAACACCATCGATCCGAAAACCAGTTATGTGATGCAGTTTGAACCCTGGGGTTGGATGATAGGGTCTGGGATGAACATGGTGGCGCTTGAAAATGCAACCAGAATGTCGGAAATCGCCTCATTGAGCTACGCGTTGGGAATATTGGTGGTCTTATCCTTGATTGTCGGTTACTTCATAAAAACCATCACTAGCCCAATTAAACGCACGGTGAGAGCGATGCGTGAGTTGTCAAAAGGTGAAGGCGATCTGACTCAGCGCTTGCCGGAAGAGGGCAGTGCAGAACTGATATTACTTGCGCGTTATTTCAACCAGTTTATTGCCTCACTACAGACCATCATGCAGAGCATCAGCGATGCCGGGGCTCAAGTCTCAGCATCCGCTTCGCAACTGACACACTCGGTGCATCATATTGATGACAGTTTGAACCAGCAGCAAAACGACGTCGATATGTTGGCGACGGCGATGACTCAAATGCTCGCGACGGTGGAAGAAGTGGCCAGTCGCACCGTTGAGGCCAATGATGCCAGTGGATTAGCGGCGAAAGAAGCCTCGAATAGCCACGCAATTATTAGTCAAAATGTCACGGTCGCCAATGAACTTGCACAGCAAATCGAAGCAGCAACAGAGGTGGTGCAGCAACTAGCGAGCGATGCGAATAACGTTGACACGGTTCTGGAAGTCATTCGAGGCGTCGCTGAGCAGACCAACTTATTGGCGCTCAATGCCGCCATTGAAGCGGCGCGCGCCGGTGAACAAGGTCGAGGCTTTGCCGTGGTCGCCGATGAAGTAAGAACGCTATCGGTGCGAACGCAGGAGTCGACATTAGAGATCCAGAGTATTGTTGAAAAACTGCAAGCCGGTGCGAAAAATGTGGTGGAGGTGATGAACCAAGGCGCTGAAAAAGCGGGCAGTGCGTCTGCGTTATCGAGCCAAGCGGGAGATGCGCTGAATCTCATCAACAAAGAGGTACACACGATTGAGGAGATGAACCAGCACATCGCAACGGCTGCGGAGCAACAAACGGTCACGGTCGGAGACATCAACCGCAATGTTGTCAGCCTGCGTGATATGGCGTCAGAAGTGTCGGTAGAGTCAAAACAAATGGCGTCATCAGGTCAAGAGTTGAACCGTGTCTCCAATGATCTACTGGCCATGATTCAGCGCTTCAAGCTGGCATAAACGTCTCTCAACACACAAGGCACGTCTTTCGACAACTGAGGTAAATCGCCAGCTCTGATGATAGAATCACGACCCATTATTTAGAGCAACATCCATCAGAGCTGCGCGATTCATTATGAGACACCTTAGAACTACTCTTCACCCCGATATTGATCACCTAGACGAAAAAACTGTGTTTAAGCGTAATGCTGCACGAGCCATTGTCATTAGTGGAGAGGATATCCTCTTACTCTATACCGCGCGTTACCACGATTACACTATCCCTGGTGGCGGCCTCGATCCCGATGAAGATGTCATCGCAGGCATGGTGCGCGAACTGCAAGAAGAAACCGGCGCGCAAAATATTCACGCCATCAAGCCATTCGGCCTATATGAAGAGTTTCGTCCTTGGTACAAAGATGACGCCGATGTGATGCACATGATCTCCTACTGCTACACCTGCAAGGTGGACAGAGAGCTCGGTGAGACGGCCTACGAAGATTATGAAATAAAAAACGGGATGAAACCTGTGTGGATGAATATCCACGATGCCATCGCTCACAACGAGAAAACCATGGAGCAAAGTGACAAAAAGGGCATGAGCATCGAGCGCGAAACCTTCTTGCTGCAACTGATCGCCAAAGAGATGCTGTGAGCGAACATGGGTTTCGTACAGCCCCCATGCTCGTTTGACATGATGGCACTATCTTAGTATCGAGCAATGATATCGCTGCGCTCAATTAATACGGTGCCATGACCAAAGATGAAATCGACGGTGCCACTGATTTGTGATTCGTCAAAATAGGCGCGCCCTGCACGAAAATATAATGTGTCTTGATAACTGTTAACGGAAACATCTCGAAATTGAGCCCGATCCCCTTGATGGGAAATAAGCAACGCCACCGCTTGAGTCCCATTCTGGCGGCCTGGATCGTCTTTTGCTTTCTTTTGGTTTTGTGGGAAATCAAAGCCATTTTCTATCATGAGGCTTCGAGCTTGAAAGTCAGCGGCATCGACACTGACCGTACGACTGCCAAAGGTGCCAAACTTCTTCCCGTTCTCATCCATCATACTGTTTGCTGTGACAATATGCAGGGCTGACGTCGCTCCGATTCCAAGAATTACCAATCTATTCACGCTGTAAATCCTTTTGTTTATTTCATTGAAAATAAATAGAAACGCTGTTTTATTGTGATCTGATTCAGGTTTTTTGATTTGCCTTTACTAAGTGTTTTTATATTAATTTATAGGAGTTTAGTAAATATTATTTAAATCACATTTAGTAACGTAATTTATTAAAACATCGTTTCACTGATCACGTTTTGGTTAAATACCACTTTCAAACAAGGGTCTTTAAGGCGTAAGTTAAATTGAACTTAACGAGAACAAAACGGTGTTTCGAAATGAAAAATAAAATTATAACTTCTGCTATCCTACTCGCACTAACCAGTACAGCGGCGCATGCGGTCTCTATCAATATGCGTCACGAGTGGACGCCTAAATTTGAGGGCAAAGACCAAGTCCATAAAGACCGTATCGCGGTTTCCCATCGCCATGCGAATGGTGTCGGTTGGGAAGTGGAAACTAAGTGGCAAAGTGGTGACGGCTTCTTTGACTTCGACCAGTTTGTTGATGCGGGTAACCAAGCCAACATCAGCTACCGCTGGAAGCTTGATGGCCAATTTACTCTAACCCCTCAGTACAAATGGGAAACGGGCAGTAATAAACATGCCCACCAGTTTAACCTAACGTTGGGTTACAAAATTAACGACGATTGGTCGACATCTTTCCGTCATCGTTACCACTATGAGATCAAAAATGGTGGCGACGATAACTCACACTACAACCGTTGGACTGTGGGCCTAGGTTACAAAGGCATCGACAACTGGTCGCTGAGTGCATCGTCAGACTACACCTGGAAACAAGAGGGTGAAGATGTGTGGAAAGGTGACAGTGACGGATTTACTGAATTCAACTTCAAAGCAGAGTACAAAATGGGTGGCGGATGGTATCCGTTTGCTGAATTTGGTGTGACACCAGATAAGAAAGAGAACAGCTCTGAGAAAGATGCTTGGAAACCTCGTTACCGTATCGGCATGAAATACAGCTTCTAATCACCATCTTGACGATACCTAAAACCCTGTTGGTACTCCGGTGCCAATAGGGTTTAAATGAGGATACCCATTATGCAAAAAACGCCCATTGCTCTGTGTATCGCGGCGGCGATGTCTATCACTGGATGTGCGACCGATACGCAACAATCACAATCTCTCTCTCCTGATACGCTCACTTGGCAGGCCATTACGTTTGGTCAATCCACCGATTTAAACTTTGGTTCAACCATACTGCCGGAAAAAGTCGGCACCAATGAAGTGCTCGTTAATGGCCAACCGGCCACCGCAGGTGCTTTGGCGGACACCTTTACCATTGAAAGCCGTGGCGGCAAGCTCGCTAACTCTCATGAAGGTGTGACTTTTTACTACACCAAAATCCCAACCGATGTGAATTTCACCCTGTCTGCGACCATCACCTTGGATCAGCTTGGCCCTGAAACCGGTTCAAAACCCAACCGCCAAGAAGGGGCTGGGATCATGGTACGCGATATTATTGGTGAACCAAGATTGAATCCTCAACCTGAAGGTTTGGAAGAGTTTCCTTCGGCATCGAACATGGTGATGCATGCGCTGCGTGCAAACAAAAAAGCGACCAATGGTTTGGTGAACATCAACGCCAATTACCGTGAAGGTATCTACCAACCTTGGGGTACGGGCGGCAACCGTATGAGCCGTGATGAGTTCATTAAAGGCGTGCCATTTGGCTCAGATAAGCCCTACAAAATGTCGCTAACACGTACCGACAGCGGCTACCTTGTCACCTATGATGATGGCACAGTGCAGCAGAGCGAAGAGATCAAAGGTGCGAATGCCAATATTGTTCAAGTGCAAGATCCGAATTACCAATATATCGGTTTCTTTGCCTCTCGAAATGCAAAAATCACCGTCAGCGATGTGGATCTCACGCTAACTCCAGCCAACACAGTTGATGCGCCGTTGTACAAAGCCACATTAGAAGACGTGGTGCTGCAACAAGCGTCACCTGATCGCAGTGCGATTGATAACTATACCTTGCAGTCGCGTGCCAACTACTCGGGCACGTTCAGCGTGAGCCAAAACGGTCAGACCTTGGTCGATAACGTGGCGGTCAGTGCCGGTGAGTTTTTCAACTATGATGCCACGCTCAAGCACAACCAAGCGCAATTTACTGTGACTTATACCCCTGTCGAAGGGCCGGATCTGAGCGCGAAAAGCTACGTTCAATCGGTTGAAAAAGTCACGGTGAGCGATCCAATGAACCTCACCGTTAGCCCTAACAGCCAGCTTGATCTTGCAGCCGCAGTAGCGCTAGTGGCACCGGGTGGTACCATCACATTAGAGCCGGGTGTCTACCCAGGTTTGACGCTGCCAGTGTCTGTGAGTGGTACCCAAGATAAACCCAAGCATCTGATCGCAAAAGATGGCGTGACCTTTAGCGGCGATATTTTGCATGACGCCAGCTACTGGAATGTGAAGAATATCGAGGTGGCAGGTGCGCGCTATATCGTTCACGGCAGCCACAACCACTTTGATCGCATTGTGACGCACAGTGCACCTGACACAGGTTTCCAAATCACCTCACAGGCGAAGATTGGCCGTGCACTGTGGGCAAGCTACAACGTGGTGGAAAACAGCGAAAGCTACAACAACATGGATGAGTCACAAATCAATGCTGACGGTTTTGCTGCCAAAATGCGCATCGGTGACGGGAACACCTTTATCCGTTGTGTTGCCCATCACAACATCGATGATGGCTGGGATTTGTTCAACAAGGTTGAAGATGGTGCCAATGGCGTCGTGACTATTCTAGATTCTGTTGCGTACCAAAATGGACAAACGCTTGAAGTAGCAGGTAAAGGCGGTTCACGTGGTAATGGCTTTAAGCTCGGCGGTGAAGGTTTACCTGTGGCGCATATTGTGCGCAACAACTTAGCCTTCCACAACCACATGGACGGCTTTACCGATAACTTCAACCCGGGTGCATTGCAATTGGAAAATAACGTGTCTATCGACAACAAACGTTTCAATTTCCTCGTACGTAAGAGTCCATACACAGAGACAGTGAAGCAGGGTACCTTTACGGGTAACCAGTCATACCGCTTCTTTGTTGACAGTGACTACAGTGATGTGGTGAACGCGGATGTGAAGCAGAACAACTACCTGCTTGCGGATGGCATTACCGTCAATGACCAAGGTCAGGCGATAGAGTCGCAGCGTTTGGTGGAGCTGAAAAAAGCATCGAAAATTTCCGCTACCGAACCGGTTCCCGGTCAATCGGAAGCGATGCGCTTAAAAGCGTTGTTATCACAACCCTAACCACCGAAAGGCTTAGCAAACGCTAAGCCTTTTTTTATCGCTTTTTATGGAGTACAACACGATGAAAATCGCCTCACTTTTCATTCTTCCATGTACCATGTTGGCGCTACCCACATGGGCAGCGTGTTCACCTGACACCGATTCGACGCCAAGCTCTGTTGGTGCAACAGGCTGGGCGACTGGTGTGACGGGGGGATGCGGCGCGACACAAATCACCACAGTCACCAACCGTCAAGAGCTGATGGATGCACTCTACGAGGGTCAACCAAGCATCGCCTCAGATGGTGCGTGGGTTGAGCCATCTCATCAGGCAAAAATCATTTACGTCAAAGGTTCCATCGATTTGAACGGTGATGCGACAGGTCAACCCATCGCACCTGAGCAGTATATGGCACGTTGTGACTCGCCATACGATAGCTACGACGATTTCTATGCCGCTTATTATCAGGCCTATCGTCCGCAAGAGTGGAACAAACAATCGCTTGTAAACGGTCGTCCGCCGGAGTTAACGGGTGAACTGGAAACTCTGCGTCAATGCTTTAGTCGCCAGCAAAACAACCATATCGTGCTGCGTGTCGGCTCGAATACATCACTGATTGGCGTTGGCACCGACGCGGAAATTTAGCATGGTCAGTTGCGATTAGGTCAACTGCGCTATGACAGAGAAAAGAATCAAGCCAAACCGTACAACTATCATGCGCAAAATATCGTGATCCGAAACCTTCGCTTTACCGATGCGTTTGATGATTTCCCAGGGTGGGGACCAAGAGATTCGTTTAAAGTCGACAAAAAAGAATTTGGTCAAGGAAATTGCAGTGAGACGTTTGTTGATGACAAGGTCAATCCAACCGGGTGCACGCTGCGCGGAGGACGTTGGAACTCTGAGTACGACAACATCACAGTAGAAAACGCGTCTATGGTTTGGATTGATCACAACAGTTTTAGCAATGGTGAACGGACTGACGATCGCTTCCCACCCGTTTGGGACGCTCCATACAACGAAAAGACGCAAAAAGTGCAACACCACGACGCCTTGATCGATATCGTTGGCGCGTCAACCAAAGTGACGGTCTCGAACAACCACTTCAAGCATCACGATAAGGTTGGCTTGATTGGTTACAGCTCTAGCCAAAGCAACAAGAAGAAGTGTCTTAATGCGGGTTGGAGCGAAGCAAAGTGCGGCTCTTATTACTTCGCGCACAACAACTGGTTGAACGGTCAGCCCGTTGAGTTGAACGAGGTTGCCCACGCGAAGGCGAAAAAAGGCAAAAGCAATGCGCCGCTGATCTCGCTAGATCCGGCTCAAGAGGCGCGTTTTTGGCACCCAAGCCAACACTACGCCTATGATGTCAAAGCACCCGAAGAGTTGCTTAACATATTGAAAGATAAGGTTGGTGCGGGCAAGCTGAGTCAATAATTCAAACGGTATTGTCGCCAAACAAAAAAGCAGCCATCTGGAAGGAGGCTGCTTTTCTTCATTGCGTTTCTGACAGCGCGTCTATTACCGCGTCACCGAGGCCAAAAACTCACCAAAGCGTTGCCACGATTTTTCGTCGGCGTCTTTTCGATAGCGGTCGCTGTCAAACACGGTGAATGCGTGGGGCGCGCCGCTGTAGGTGATCATTTCATGGGGCACTTGGGTCGCTTCTAACTTGGTTGCGAGCGCGGCAAATTGATCCATGGTAATGGCCGTGTCCGCGGTACCATGCAGCACTAGGATAGGCGCTTTAGTTTGTTGATAGGATTGCCCTTCAGGCGTCGATAGGCCGCCGTGAAACGTCGCAAAACCCTTTGCTTGCATGCCTGCACGCGCCGATTCAAGAACTGCGGCTCCGCCAAAACAGTAACCCATGACCACCGCGTTGCTGACATCGCCCCCTAAGCTGGCGGCAAAGTCTAAACTGCCTTGCATCAAAGCACGCAATTTGTCTCTGTCTTTATAGAGCTCGCCAGTGTGTTGGCGACGATCTTCAATTTTCTCAGGCCGAATCCCTTTGCCGAACAAATCCGCAGCGAAGACGTTGTAGCCTTGCTCTGTCAACATCTGTGCCCGTTTCATTTCATAATCGGTCAACCCATCCCAGTCGTGCACCAGTAAGACCAACGGGGCATCGTCACCCGCTTTGGACCAGTAGCCCTCGTATTCACTACCATTTACATTGTAAATTTTACTTTCGCCTGCCAACGCATTGACGCTCATCAGCGCGCTACTGAGTAGCGTTAACCCTAACCCGATTCTCTTTTTCATTGTTCACCTCCGTTGTTTCAACAAGCTTAGTACGTATTGAGTCAAAATACGTTATCGCTTGTCTTACGTAAGCGGCGCACAAAGAGCGCAAATCGAAGCCATGTTTTTATAGGGGAGGATTAGGACGGCGTCGACACCTCATCCACCAAGTACAGAATCGATTGATACGGGATGCCACTGTGATGGGACAATCCGATTTCACAGGTGCGACTGTTACTAAATCCGCGGCGACACCCTTCGGGAACTTGCGCTTTGAGCGATTCGAGCGCTGCTTGGTTGAGCTCCGGTGTGGTGAAGCCTTTGTCGCCCGCCCAGCCACAACAGGCGATGTGCTCAGGTAGCACGACGTCGGTGGCGCACGCCTTGGCGAGCGCGAGCATGTCGGCTTCCAATCCCATGCGTCTTGCGCTACAGGTGACATGCAACATCACGGTTTCTTGTTTGGGCGTCAACGTTAAGTGTGGCAGCAAGTAACGATGAACGAAGCCCGTCGGCTCGACAATGGTCAGCGGCTGGGTAAAGTGCTCAATACTTCGCTTCGCGCACGGGCTGGTGTCCATCAAAATAGGATACTCCCCTTGGTAACTGGCGGCGTAGAGCATTTTTTCCAGTTGTAGGGATTTTTGCTTGGCGAGATCCGCCATTCCTTTGCTGTCATAGGGCATGCCACAGCAGAGGCTGTCGAGCTGGTCTGGGATGATCACTTCAAAGCCTGCTTTTTTGATCAGCGAGAGTGTGACTTGAGTCAAGCTGCGTGAGTCTGGGTTGTCCGCTTGCTGGCCCATAGTTCTTGAAGCGCATGAGGGCAGATAGACCACTTTTTTATCGGATTTGACCAAGAGTTCCATCGCCTTATTGACGCGGTGGCGGTTTGCGGTGGGAATTTCTGCTAACCATTGTGGCGTTTTGCCTTTGGTGATTCGGCGAATTTGGCTCATGACCGCCGCCATATTGTTAGGGCGTAGTAGGGCAGAGGCGATACGGTTTGCGCCCAGCGCGGCGCGGGTTAACGTGGTCGTAGTGGCGAAGTGATCCGCTGTCCAACGTGCAATCCGCGTGAAGGACTGATACTTGGCACTGCGCAGTTGCTTGACCAGATCACCCGTGTTGATGCCCACCGGGCAGCGATCGGCGCACAGTCCGGTGGCGGCGCACGTATCCAAACCTTGATGTTCAAACACTTGCTCTAGCTCATGCGCGCTAGGCAGTTGATGGCGTTTGCGGTGCTGGATCTCACGATACAACACAATCCGCTGGCGAGGGGAAAGCGTTAAGGTGCGCGATGGGCAGACCGGCTCACAGAAGCCGCATTCAATGCAACGATCGACAATCGGATCCGCCGCAGGCATCGGCTTCAAATCCTCAAGGTGCGCGTTGGGGTTGTCGTTGATGATGACGCCGGGGTTGAGCAGTCCGTCGGGATCAAACAAGCGTTTAATTTGCTGCATTAATTGATAGCCGTCCTGGCCCCATTCGAGCTCGACATAAGGGGCCATATTGCGCCCTGTGCCATGCTCTGCTTTAAGTGAACCTTGGTATTTCACCGCGACCAACTCGGCAACGTCATCCATAAATGCGCCATAGCGGGCGATCTCTTCTTGGCTATCAAACCCTTGGGTAAAAACAAAATGGAGGTTGCCTTCCAGCGCATGGCCGAAAATGATCGCCTCATCGTAGTGGTAGCGATCGAACAGTTGCTGCAAATCGCGCACACCGTGGGCCAAATGCTCAACGGGAAAAGCGACATCCTCGATGATAACGGTGGTGCCCACTTCACGAACGGCGCCGACTGCAGGAAACATGCCTTTTCGAATGCCCCACAGCGTGGCGACGGTGTTCGCATCGCGGGTAAAATCGACCGATTCGATAATCGCGTAATCGGTCAGAGCCGCCATCACACGCTCACATTGCGCCTCGAGCTGATCAGCACTTTCTGCGTGGGTTTCAACCAACAGCGCGGCTGCGTCCGTGGTCAGTGTCGACATAAAGTCGGGCATACCCGGTTTATCGGCGACGGATTTCAGCGCGCGGCCATCCATCAGTTCGACGGCGGCAATGGGCGATTGGGAGAGAGTCGTGACGGCGCGACTGGCGGTCTCGATATCAGCAAACACCAGTAACGACGAGGCTTTGAACGGGTGATCGGCCACGGTGTGGTAAGTGATGTCTGCGATAAAGCCTAAGGTGCCTTCTGAGCCAATCATCAGATGTTCGAGCACTTCAATCGGATCATCAAAATCGACCAGTGCGTTAAGGGCGTAGCCTGTGGTGTTTTTTAGGCGATATTTGTGACGAATGCGTTCGGTGAGTGTGGGGTTAGCGCGCGTTTTTGCCACCAGTTGGGTTAAGCCGTCAATGATGTCAGGGCGCTGGCGTTTAAATGCCTCGACACTGGCTGGGTCAGCACTATTGAGCACGGTGCCATCGCTTAAAACCAGTGTCAGGCTATCGATGGTGCGATAGGAGTTTTGCGCCGTACCACAACACATTCCACTGGCGTTATTCGCTGCGATGCCGCCAATTTTACAGGTATTGATTGAGGCGGGATCGGGGCCAATTTTACGCTGATAGGGCGCAAGGTAACGGTTGGCGTCAGCGCCAATCACACCGGGTTGCAGGCGGATTTTTTCGCCATTATCGATAACCTCATGGCCGCGCCAGTGATCGGTCAAGGTGATCAACACCGAATCCGACACCGCTTGGCCTGAAAGGCTGGTGCCTGCGGCGCGAAAGGTAAAGGGCACCGCAAACTCGCGGCAGGTGCGGATCACCCAAATCACTTCATCGAGGTTGGACAACTTGACCACTAGTTTTGGAATCAAGCGATAGAAACTGGCATCGGTGCCATACGCAAGGCGCTTGGCGTCATCGGTGATCAGTCTATCCTTATCAAGGCGCTGGCTCAGCGTCTCAATCAAGGCCGAATAAGGATGAGAGTTTAACGTATTGGGCATATCCGCTTCCTGCTGTGTAGAGTGGGGCTATCATGGCCTAACCACTTGTTTTTATTATGTCGTTTGGTGCCTGTCTTGCTGCACGGTTTGCTGATTATATTTGGCTCAGCGCATCGAGATTGAGATCCGCAAGTGATTTTGCGCCAGTCAGTGTCATCGCGACGCGCATTTCACTTTCATACAGGCTCAGTAAGTGTTCAACCCCGGCTTGACCTTGCGCGGCCAAGGCATAAATAAATGAGCGACCGAGCAGGGTGCAATCGGCGCCAAGGGCGATCATTCTGACGACATCAAGGCCGCTTCGAATGCCCGAATCGACCATGATCTTCACCTCACCTTTGACGGCGTCGGCGATAGCGGGAAGGGCTTTGGCGCTGGAGAGGACGCCGTCGAGTTGGCGTCCTCCGTGGTTTGACACCACAATGCCATCGGCGCCAAATTTCACCGCGTCTTTGGCATCCTCAGGATCTAAAATGCCTTTAATAATCATTGGGCCTTGCCAAAATTCACGAATCCACTCGAGATCTTTCCAACTGATGGAGGGATCGAAATTGGCCCCCAACCAGCCAATGTAGTCCTCTAACTGAGTCGGTTCACCGCGATAAGCTGAAATATTGCCCAGATCATGCGGCTTACCGTTGAGACCCACATCCCATGCCCACTTTGGGTGACACGTCGCTTGCCAGACCCGCTTTAGCGCGGCGTAGTCACCACTCATGCCTGAATGTCGGTCACGGTATCGAGCGCCGGGTACGGGCATATCGACGGTAAAGACTAAGGTGGTGACGCCGGCCGCTTTGGCCCTTTCAAGAGCGTGTTTCATAAAGCCGCGATCTTTGAGTACATAGAGTTGAAACCACATCGGGCGTGCCATCACAGGGGCCACTTCCTCAATTGGGCAGACAGACACCGTCGAGAGCGTAAACGGGATGCCTTTGTTGTCAGCGGCGCGCGCCGCTTGCACCTCGCCACGCCGAGCGTACATACCGGTGAGCCCGACGGGGGCTAGAGCAATAGGCATCGAGAGGGTGTCGCCAAACAGATCGCAAGAGAGTGACAGATCTTCCATGTTGCGCAGTACCCGCTGCTTAAGTGCAATGGCCTGTAAATCCTCGCAGTTGCGGCGCAGTGTATGCTCCTGATTCGCGCCGCCATCAATATAGTGAAACAGAAAGGGAGGCAAGGCACGTTGAGCGGCCGCGCGATAGTCGCTAGGGGCGGAAATGATCATGGCGATGTCCTTACGGCGTTACATTGTGATTGAATTGTTTCTTAATTGTGAATTTATCGCTTTCCTTTTTCTCGGTATAGGGAAATAATGAAAATGATTAATTCCAAAAATGACATAATACGATGCGCGCAGACGATCTTATTCTCTTCTCTCAAGTGGTGGAACTGGGCAGTTTCAGCAAGGTGGCAGAGCAAAATAACCTGACAAATTCGGTAGTTAGCAAACGAATTGCAAGATTGGAGCACGATCTCGGCGTGCAGCTTTTATATCGTACAACGCGCAAATTGACCCTGACAGAAGCGGGCAAAGCCCTGACGCAAGGTGCGAAAAGTGTGAAGCAAGCCGCGCAAGAAGCGCTCGATACGGTGTCAGGGTATGGCGAGAGTATATCGGGTCACATTCGCATGTCGGTGCCGACCATCTCGGGCGATTTGATCTTGGCTGATGCGGTGGCGGAGTTTTGCAATCTTCACCCCGGTTTAACGGTCGATATGTCACTGGATAACAAGTTTGTCGATTTGCTGGAAGGGGGTTTTGACTTAGTGATCCGCACCGGTTACCTGGAAGACTCGAGCCTGATCGCGCGTCATATTTTAGACTCGCAGTGGGTGGTGTGCGCGTCCCCTTCCTATATTGCCAAACAAGGCAAGCCGATAGAGCCTCGCGATCTGTTGCAGCACAACTGCCTGCAATACGCCTATCAAACCACGGGCGCCAGTGAGTGGGAGTTCAAGGGCAAGCAGAGCCATTATTTTGTTAAAGTCTCCGGCAGTTTTTCCACCGATAACGCCACTGCTCTGCGCAAAGCGGCGCTCGGTGGTCACGGCATTGCCTATGTACCGCGCTGCTTGGTTTACCATGATTTGCGCAGCGGTCAGCTGGTTGACCTCTTCCCAGAACAAGTCGCTAAGCGGCTCGGCATTTACGCCGTCTATCCTTTTACTCGCCAGCCGCCCAACAAGGTCAAGCTGTTGATTGAACACATCCGCACCCGATATCTGGCGATTTCGCACTATTTTTGAGTCCGCTCTCTATTCGAGCACCGATGCCTATTTAAGCTGATGAATATCCGATTTCAAATCGCTGATGATCCCTTGGTAACTGCTCATTTGGCTGTCCGTTTGCTTTACCTCAGCATCATAAAAATGGGGGTACTCTTTTTCTAGGCTTTGGAAAGCCATAGTGGTGATCGCGAGCTGCGCCATCAAGTAGGCATCATGCGTCGTCGATTCCGCAATCAAGCTATCGAGTTCATCGCGTGTCAGGGCGAGTTCGTTTTGCAACTGCATGAAGGTGCGTTCACTTTCCGGGGTCAATGTGTGTTGATCATCGTCTAGTTGCGTTAATGTCGCGTTATGGGTGAGCAGAGTGAGTAGTTTCGCGACCGATTGAGAGAACCGTTTGGGCTCGCTAAGCATGCCGGATTGATAGGCTTGGCACAGCGCAAAGGAGGCATCTCGATAGAGCTGAATGCTTTGCGAGCGTTTGTATTGATGAGAAACCCCGGCGGAGTAGGCACGCAGCGCTTCAATCTTCAGTTCATTGGAGTCGGATTCAAAGGCGGTGTTGACCATCAGTGCGAGCGCTTGCTGATTGACAGCGCTGGTATCACCAGCATGGATAATGCAGGTGCGATAACGTTCTTGCTCAGCCATGATCGCGTCTTCGTTTTTCCAAAGTGAAGTCAAAATAGAGCTGGTGGCGCTGTTGGAGCTACATCCTGTTAATAGGACGCTGCCAAGTAGCAACAGGGCGGTGCGAACGGAGCGAATCTCTATGATGGAGTCTAGGGTGACAGGCAATGTCGATGTGGTGCGTTTCATGCTAAATGTTCCTTAATCAAATGTGTTCCTTAATTAAATATCTTCCTCAATTAAAAGAAGTAACCTAACCCGATCCCGTACGTCACTTGTACATCGTCCCCTTGTTGAGCGGTGATAGTGCTGTGTTTGGCATCGTTAGTGAGTTGCTGCATATAGGCGCCTGCACCCAGTGCCCAGTGGCGATTGAGGCGATGGACTACTCCCGTCCAGGCGTAGTATTGACGTAGCCCACCACTGGCTGCAAAAGGCGCAATGCCGGTCAATTGGCTCTCTTGGTCACTGACGGAAAAGTTGTTGCGCATAAACTCGCCGTTGGCCCAAGTCAGACCCGCACCAACGCCGACAAACGTTTCTTGGTTAACCGGCACCCAGACACTGTTGTAGAGGTTAATGTTGGCGCCTTCGGTGTCACCGCTAAAGGCATGGCTTGCGAGTGCGCCAGCGCGATAGCGAAACGGTAACGCGTAGTCGGTGTTCACGACGCTGTAGCCGACAAACAGCCCCAACTCGGTGCCGGACTCTATGGCGTTGAGCTGATCCACCGCCGAATTTTTGACCTCATCTCGACCCAGTTTGTACAGCACGGCGGGACCATATTCAAAGTGTGAGTCAGTGTTGACTTTAATGCCCGCATAAGGCCCATACCACTCCATATACCTTCCCGATTCAAACGCGTAGCGTCCGCCGGGTACTGCGCCTGTCATGCTCTCTTTGGCGCCGTGATATTCCGGTGTTTTGCCAATACCAATGCCGAAAAAATCGGGAAATCGATATGGCGTCGCCGTGACGTGGCTGGAATATAGGCTGGTAATAAGCAGCAGAGAGAGACATAAGCGAGCAATGGGCGTTGGGGGCGAGCTGAGAGTCATAGTCATCAAGATGTCTTGGTTGCAAGAGGAAGAAAAGCGCCTTGGAGCGCGCGGTTGGCGCCATTTTAGTGATCTTGATTCATCACCGTACAGGCATGCTCAGTTATACATTGCATAACAAGTGGAGATGTAATGGTGCAGGATTGCTGAGGAAATGTGATCTTCTTGGCGATGATGGCGCTTTCATACCAAGATAAGCGATCGGGTTGATCGAGAATTCATCAGATTCATAACGATTGAAGATGTTTTGAATAAATTTGGCTTTATGTATTTTACGCTTATCGAAAATTATTATGCACACCGTTCAATTACCAATAATTATTCGAGGGCTTACAAATGAACAGCAACAAAACACTTTTGGCTTTGGCCATCGCATCGCTAACGGCAACCTCTGTGTCGGCTTCAGAAATTTACAATGACGGTAAAAACTCGATCCAAATGGGTGGACGCGCAGAAGCGCGTGCGTCAGTCATGGACGGCGAATTCGAAGATCGCTCACGTATCCGTCTTAACTTCTTAGGTAAAGCGGAATTGGCCAACGGCTTCTACGGCATCGGCTTCTACGAAGGTGAATTCACCACCAATGAGCAAGGTCAAGCGACCGATACTGACGCAGATAACCTCACCAACCGTTACGCATACGCAGGCTTTGGCTCCCTGTTTGGTGAAGTGACTTACGGTAAGAACGAAGGCGCGCTGGGCGTCATCACCGACTTTACCGACATCATGGCTTACCACGGCAACTCGGCGGCGTACAAAATCGCCATTGCTGATCGCACCGACAACATGCTCACCTATACCGGTAAATTTGGTGGCTTGGGCGTGAAAGGTTCGTACCGCTTTGCAGACCGTATTACAGAAGATGCGACTGGCAAACTCGATAAATTCGACAACAATGATGCCGATGGCTACTCACTTTCGTCCACCTACGCGTTTGATATCGATGAGTTTGGTATCAACCTTGGCCTAGGTTATGCCGACGGCAATGAATTTGATGAGCGAGGCTACGTGATTGAACGTGACCAATTTATGCTCGCAGGCTCGGTTGCATTCCGTGACTTCTACTTTGCCGCCGCGTATGTCGATGGTGAAGATAAAAACCGCACCCTAAGACAAGCGTCTGACCTGTCAGGTTATGAAGTGGCGGCGTCGTACACACTGAATAAAGCGGTCTTTACTGCGACCTACAACTACCTAGAAGAGAAAAACAAATACACCGGTGAGAAGAGCGACGCAGCCGATAACATCGCGATTGATGCGACCTACTACTTCCAGCCGAACTTCCGTGGCTATATCTCATACAACTTCAACAACTTGTCTGACAGCGATGTGCAATACAAGTGGCAAAAAGAAGACGAGCTAGCGCTTGGTATCCGCTACGACTTCTAACGTTATCCCCCGCACCGAAGTGGTTTGGCCGCTTCGGTGCGTTCAATCTCAACCGATTGTCACGAGCCAGTGGCTCACATACCAATAGGACCCTAACCCATGAATACGTTTACGCACAACAGTTTACTGGTGGCGATGGCGCTCGGCTTAACCGCGTGCAGTGAAGGCGAGGTGACCCTGCCGTCGACTGCCGTAGAGCAAACCACCGTACAGGTGGTTGAGCTTAAAAGCCCTTTCTCGCAAACCCTCAAGCACTTTAATGGCATCATCAGCTCGCAAAATAGCGCAGGGCTGTCGTTTCGCGTGGCTGGCACCATAGAGACGCTGCTGGTCGATGAAGGCGACTTCGTTGAAAAAGGCCAACTGCTCGCCACACTGGATAAGCATGACTACCAAGTCGCGCTTGAAGAGCTAGAAGCGAAGATGCTGGAAGCTAAGTCGGCGCACGCTCTTGCCAGCAATGAACTGAAACGCGTTAAGCAAGCGCGCGCCGATGACGCGATCGCCAGTGTCAATCTTGATCGTGCTATGAGTGCGTATGAGCGTTCGGCGGCGATGGTCAAAGTGGTGGAGAAGAACATTCAGCGCGCGCAAGATGCGTTGCGCTACACCGAGTTGCGCGCCCCGTTTTCTGGGCTAGTGGGCCGTATTGCGTATGATGAATTTGAACAAGTGCTGCCGGGCGCGGCGGTGATTGGCTTGCAAACCCCTAACGCGCTGCAAGTGGAAATTGATGTGCCGGAAAACTTGATTGCCTCTATCAACACTGGCCAAGAGGCGACATTGAGCTGGTACGGCAGCGAGGCTCAGCGTGCGGCCAAAGTGACCGAAATAGCACCGTTTCCTCACCTTATTAAACAAACCTACACGGTCAAACTTGCGCTGTCTGAGCCAAGTGACGAACTCTTTATTGGTAAATCTGTTGTTGTGTCGACCACTAACGCTCAGCAGGTACCGGCTTACTGCTTGCCTTACTCGGCCTTGGTGGGCGAGCAAGACACACTGCACGTACACCTCATCCGTGATCAGAAGGTTGAGAAGCGCGCTGTCGCCGTTCGTTCACTCAATGCCAATACTGCGTGTGTTGACGGACAACTCTCGGCAGGTGAGCAGGTGGTGGTGAGCGGTACGCACTATTTGTCTGATGGACAAAAAGTGGCGAATGTTCTGGTTCGAGCAGATTAAGGGTGAGATGCAAGCATGATGAATCTAGCCGAATTTGCCATTCGACAGCGCACCTTTGTGCTGTTTTTTACTGCGTTGAGCGTGATTGCCGGTCTGTTTTCCTATTTTGATCTTGGCAAGCTCGAAGATCCCAGTTTTACTGTCAAAACCGCCGTGGTGGTAACGCTTTATCCTGGTGCGAGCGCTGAAGAGGTCGAGCAGCAAGTCACCGACACCATAGAGACCAAGCTGCAAGAAATCGGCGCGTTGGATAAGCTGCGCTCCATTTCTGTTCCGGGGCGTTCGATGGTGTTTGTTGATCTGCACGAGTCAACCAATTCTAAAGCGTTACCTCAGCTTTGGGACTTGATGCGTCACAAGATCAATGACGTCAAATTGCTGCTGCCATCCACTGCGCAGATCAGCATAGTGCAAGACGAGTTTTCAGAAGTCTACGGCATGCTGTTCGCCATTTATGGCGACGACGCAAAACCGGAAGAGCTGCGTCGCTACGCCGAGACCTTGCAGCGCCAACTGAAAGCCGTGTCTGGTATCAAAAAGATTGAGCTACACGGCGTGCAAAAGCGCGTGGTGCACATTGATATGCCCGATGAGCGCTTGGCGCAGTATGGCTTGTCAGTGACTCAAGTTTTGAATCAACTCAACGCACAAAACACGACTTTTGATGCTGGCAGCTTTGATGCGGGTTCACAGCGTATTCGCGTCGAGCAGAGCAGTGAATTTCAATCCATCGATGACATTCAAAACTTGGTGATCAAAGGCGGCGTCAGCGAGCTGAGCACGGGTTTGATTCGCTTGGGCGATGTCGCGGATGTGACGATGGGCTATTTAGAGCCGGCGCTCACTCAAAGCCGTTTTAACGGCGAACAAGCAGTGACCTTGGCGGTGAGTCCGGTTGATGGCATCAACGTTGTCGCGCTTGGAGATACCATCACCGAGATGATCGCACAATTTAATGCCGAACTGCCTCTGGGTGTGAGTGTATCCACCGTCGCTTATCAGCCAGAAGAGGTACAGAAGTCGATCGATGAGTTCGTTGGCAACTTGGCCGAGAGCGTGGCGATTGTCTTCATCGTGTTGCTGGTCTTTATGGGATTCAAAAGTGCGGCGATTGTCGGCGGTAGCTTGATCCTGACCATTCTGCTGACCTTGATTTACATGAACGTGCGTGAGATTGATTTGCACCGCGTCTCACTGGGCACCTTTATTTTGGCGCTCGGTATGTTGGTGGACAACGCCATCGTGATCACCGATATGATGATCGTGAAAATCAACAAAGGTGTACACCGCACTGTCGCAGCGATCGAGTCTTTCAAAGAGACCGCCATCCCTCTGCTTGGCGCGACCGTGATTGCCATCATGGGCGCAAGTCCTGTGGTGTTCTCCCAGACGGATGCGGCGGAATTTGCAGAGTCGGTGTTTGACATCATCGCAGCCTCATTGCTGCTCTCTTGGCTAGTCGCCATGGTGTTTACCATCTTGATGTGTTGGTTGTTTATCAAACCCAGTAAAAAAGCGCAGCAGGGCGAGGGCAGCAGTCATCGACTGGCGAAGATCACTGGCTGGATTGTCGATAACCCGAAAAAGGCTTTGTCAACCTTAGTGCCAACTATTCTCGTGACGATTGCTCTAGTGCCGTTGGTCGGAATGAACTTCATCCCACAATCGGATCGTGAAATCGTATTCTTGGATTACTGGCTACCTAATGGCGCAAAAATCGAGCAAACCTCGAGTGATATGCGTCAGATTGAGCAATGGCTGCTCGCTCAGTCTGAAGTCGAGAGCATTTCAACGGCGGTGGGCGCAAGCGTGCCACGCTTCTCTGTGACGGTGGAGCCGGAGCCATTGGATGCGGCTTATGGGCAGATCCTCATCAATACGCATGATTTTCACGGCATCAAAGATCTGGTTGCTCGTGGTGATCGCTACCTTGCGGAGCAGTTCCCGAATGCGCAGCCACGTTTTCGCGCCTTGAAGCTCGCGACGTCTGATAAGTTTGCCGTTGAAGCGCGCTTCTCAGGGCCAGATGCCAATGTGCTGCATGAGTTATCTGAGCAGGCTCAGGTGATTTTTGCTAGCCACCCAGATGCACGTTATGTGCGTGACGACTGGCGCCAGCAGACGCAAGTGATGAAGCCGGTTATCAATCAAGACAAAGCGCGCCGCGCAGGCATTAACCGTGCCGACATTGCGCTGGCGATGAAACGTGCATCCGACGGATTGACGGTCGGCATGATGAATCTTAACGACGAACTGATCCCCATTCAAGTTCGCGCGACAGAGCGCACTATGGCGTCGCTTGAAACCTTGCCGGTGAAATCGATTCTTGGCATGCACACTGTGCCGCTTGGTCAAGTGGTGGATGGTTTTGAATTCTACCCAGAGGAGTCGATGATTTGGCGCCGAGATCGAGTGAAAACCATCACAGCGCAAGCAGGTGTCGCTCGTCATGCCACGCCAGCCCAAGTGCGTGACGCGGTGAAAGAGCGCATTGAAGCAATTGAACTGCCAGACGGTTACTCCATGGAGTGGGGCGGTGAGTATTACGATGAACACAAAGCGGTGACCGATATTTTGATGCAACTGCCTAAGGCAATGATCATCATGATCATCATCTTGGTCGCGATGTTTAACGGCTTTAAACAGCCGATCATCATCCTCGCGACCATTCCACTGGCTGCAACAGGGGCGGTGTTCTCGCTGGTGGCATTTGATAAACCGTTTGGATTTATGGCGCTGATTGGTGCGGTCACCTTGACCGGTATGATCATCAAAAACGGCATTGTCTTGATGGATCAAATTGAGCTTGAGCGCAAAGCAGGGCTTGGCCTGGCCGATGCGGTCAAAACCGCGACGCTTAACCGCACCATGGCGATATCGATGGGCGCGTTGACCACGGCGCTAGGTATGATTCCGCTAATGAGTGATCTGCTGTTTGACCAAATGGCAGCCACTATTATCGGCGGCCTTGCGGCAGCTACCGTGCTGTCACTGATGGTGATGCCTGCGGTGTACATGCTCACCACCAAAGACCAACCGACGCGCGGCGATGACGCGTTTAACTTCGATACCCAACCAGCAGGTCAATGATCATGATGACACGTTTTACTTACAAACTGCTGCCTGTTGCGATGGCGTTATCGCTCTCGGCCTGTGCAGTCGGCCCCGATTATCAAGCGCCAAGTATGACCTTGGCCGAGGCTTACCTCAACGCCGAGCACGGTGAGCAAGCAACCCAAGATTTGTGGTGGCAATCCCTCGGTGATGAGACGCTCAATCAATTGGTGGCACAGTTGCAACAGCAAAATATCCACCTGAAAACGGCAGCAGAGCGCATCCAAATGGCGAATGCGTACCAAACCATTGTGGAGTCGTTCAAAGTGCCCACCGTCAATGTGGGTGCAGGGTACTACAACTACCAGTTCAGTAAGAACGATTCGGCGCTAGGCCCGATCCTTAACCCGCTTGGTCAGAGTGTGCCGGGGCTCGACAACATTGCTCCGGGGCTCGGTTCGATGACCTTGATGGACAATCAACATGACGGATTCGCTTTACGCGCGAATCTCTCATGGGAGTTGGATCTGTTTGGCCGCATTGATAAGCAATCGGAAGCGGCGAAAATTCGTGTCGAACAAGCCGAGATCTACCGTGAAGGGTTGAATCTGGCGCTCAGCGCGGATCTGATTCACAACTACTTGCAGTATCGCGGCGCCCATCAGCGCAAGCAATTGGCGCTCGAGAACATTGAGGATCAAAAGAAGACCCTCAAGTTGGTGACGAGTGTGGTGAACAGTGGCTACGGCTCGGCGCTTGACCAATCGCAAGCCGAAGCCATGCTGGCGGCCACGCAGGCGATCATTCCACAGTTAGAGATCGCGGAGCAGGTGCATAAGCATCGCATGGCGATTTTACTCGGTGTGCCGCTGACTCAAATCGATACCCAGCTAGCCACGCATCAGAATGTGCCTGAGTTGCAAGGCTTGATTCCTGTCGGTTTGCCGTCTGAACTGCTGACCCGCCGCCCAGATATTCGTATCGCGGAGCGTGACATGGCCGCCATCAATGAGGAGCTTGGCGCGGCGATGGTCAATCGCTATCCGAAGTTCTTTATTACTGGTACGCCAGGTGTCTCTGCTGGCAGCTTTGATGATCTGTTTAAAAGTGATTCATTCGGCTGGGCGGGCAGTGCTGGCGTGAGCTGGAACGTGTTTGATGGCGGACGTGGCAAGGCCAACGTAGAGATTCAGGAATCACGCTTGAACAACGCCGCGCTGCGCTACGAGCACACGGTGAATAGTGCGATTGCTGAAGTGGACTCGACGCTGTTTGCCTATGGCCGCAGCCAACAAAACCGCGATCAAATTGACATTGCTATGCAGGCGACCGATCGGGCGCTGGATAAAGCCAAGTCACTCTATCGCGCGGGGCTGATTGACTACATTGCGCTGCTGGACGCCCAGCGTCAGCACCGCGTGATGCAAGATCGCCAAGTTGCCGCCAAACTGCAAACGGCGCAAGCGACCGTGGCGGTGTACAAATCGCTCGGCGGTGATTGGTCGGTGCAATAACGCGGGTAAACCTAACCATTAATCAAAGTCTTACTGCTCGATGAGTACTGGTCCTCCTCATGGGCAGTGAGGCTTTCTTCTCCAAGGAACTGACATGAAACCCAACGCTTGGGTAGTGTGCAGCGCCATTGCTTTGGCTGGCTGCTCATCGATCCCCGAAAAAACCAACCAACCACTGACGAGTTCGGCTGAACCGCGTTATACAGTGAGCGAAAAAATCGCCACGCTGCCAGACAATACGGTGGTGTTGCTGAGCTTTTCTGGCGGCGGCACTCGTGCAGCGGCGTTTTCCTACGGTGTCATGAAAGGACTGCGTGACTACCGTTATGAGTACCAAGGGCAACCCCATCGTTTGCTCGATCAGGTTAACGCCATCAGCTCTGTCTCTGGTGGCAGTTTTACCTCTGCCTATTACGGCTTGTACGGCGAAGCCATCTTTGACGATTTTGAACAGGCGTTTTTATACAAAGATGTGACGACAAGTTTGAAAGACATCGTCATGAGCCCCGAGTACTGGTTCTCCAAACATGCGCGCTCGGCCGCGGCGGCGGACTATTACAACGCGCATATTTTCCAAGATACCACCTTCTCGGCGCTACGCGATGATGGGCCGATGATCATTATCAATGCCACCGATCTCTCGACCGGCGCGCGTTTTTCATTTACCCAAGAGTATTTTGATCTCATTTGCTCCGACTTAAATAGCTACTCAATTAGTGACGCTGTCACAGCGTCCAGTGCTGTTCCTCTGCTCTTCTCACCTGTCCTGCTCGAGAATTATCCCGGCTGTGAGCGGGCGGTCTACAGCGCGCAGAGTCGGCACCGTACCTTACACAGCGCCACCAATCGTTCGCTGAAAAAATTTGAGGACAGAGAGCGTTATCAATATCTGCATTTGGTCGATGGTGGCATCAGTGACAACCTCGGGCTGCACGCCCTGTATGACTTAGTGACGACCCAAGATTTTGGCTTAGTTGCTGAGAAAGATCGCCTGCAAACCGTGGTGGTGATTTCGGTCGATGCTGCGGTGCGTCCAGATTGGGAAATCGGCCATCAAAAGCAAGAGCCGACAATGGCGAATCTATTGGGTTCGGCCAGTGACGTGCAGATCCACCGTTACAACGATTTGTCCAAAACCTACCTCAGCATGATTTTGGATGAGTGGCAAGCACAGCAGCCTGATAGGCGCTATCTGTTTGTCGATATCAATCTCTCAACGGCGGAGGACCAGGCTTTTGTTCAGTCCATCCCAACCGATTTTCATCTCAAAGAAGCGCAGGTCACGCGGCTGATTGAACACGGCTACCAACAAGTAATGACACACCCAGAGCTGGCGCTTTTCATCTATCAAGGCACTCACCCACAAGAGGCAAACAGAGAGTAATATGGCCCTATCGGAGAAATCGGTGATCGACACCATCGAAGTGGTGGATTTTGTGTCCTTCACTATCGCTATCATCCTACTTTTTATCGGTAAGTTCGTCTTATCGCGCAGTCGTGTGCTGCAAAAATACAGTTTGCCTGAGCCGGTGATTGGCGGCTTTATCTGTACTTTGGTGGTTGCCTTGGTTTACTACCTGTTTGGGAAAGAGATCCAGTTTAACTTGCAGGTGCGTGACATTTTGCTGCTCTACTTTTTTGCCGGAATTGGCCTTAAAGCAGACATCGACAGTTTGCTCAATGGCGGTAAGCCCTTGATGGTATTGTTGCTGCTGGCGAGTGTCTACATCGTACTGCAAAACGTACTCGGTATCAGCGTCGCGACCTTGTTTGGTTTTGACCCGAAAGCAGGGTTAATGACAGGTTCGATTTCGCTGATTGGTGGCGTAGGCACTACCGTTGCGTGGGCGCCCACCTTTATTGACGATCTCGGTATTGCTAATGCGATGGAACTCGGCATTGCTGCCAACACGCTAGGCTTGATTTCGGCGTGTGTCATCGGCGGCCCGATTGCAGCGTATTTGATGAAGCGACACGCTATCAGCGCCAATAGTGCCCACGATTTGGATATTGGTATGGCGCACACCAGCAGCAAAAAAGACATCTCGGTGGATTATTTTGGTGTGCTGCGCGCTTGGCTATGGCTGAATGTCTCTTTAATTATTGGCTACTTTTTGGATTTGTCGCTAGAGGCAGCGGGCCTCAAGCTACCCATGTTTGTGGCGTGTTTGATAGGCGGTATTGTACTGGGTAACTTCGGTCGCTGGATTTTGACCAAGCTGCGCAGCGAGGAGTTTAACACTTACGCCGAAGACGCCGAAAAAGGGCTCTCACTTATCCAAGATATCTGCTTGGGGATGTTTTTAACCATGGCGCTGATGAGCCTCAAATTGTGGGAGCTGCAAGGTAGCGTGGGTTACCTTGCGGTGGTCATGAGTGCTCAAGTCTTGTTGTCGATTGTGTTTACCGTCTGGGTGGTATTCCGCGCGATGGGCAAAGATTATGAAGCAGCTGTCATGTGCGCCGGCTTTGGCGGGGTGACATTAGGCTCGACCGCCACCGCGATTGTCAATATGACCGCGGTGACGCAGCAATACGGAGCCGCGCATAAGGCGTTTATCATTCTACCTTTGGTGTGCGGATTTTTCATCGATGTGGTCAACGCCTTGGTGATCAACTATTTTGTGACTTGGTAACGGGTGTTATTGGGTTGAGAACAATCCAAAATCAAACGCGGCGCCTGAGGCGCCGCGTTGCTTTGTAGGAAAATTAACCCAAACTCAGTGCTTGGCGCTCGCGATGTAGTGCTTAATTTTATCGCGCAGCCAAATACCGGCATCGGAGTTACTGTCTCGACGGTGCCAGATCATCGTATGGTTGATAGAGATGCTGTCGAGTGGGTAAGGGAGCAATTTGATGCCTAAGCGGTGTTCGACTTGTTGGCCGAGTAGGTAGCTGGACGTGCACAAGCAATCCGACATGCTGGCGAGATGTAAGGCCCCGAGCAAAGAATCGCTGACCGAGCTGATATCACGGGTCGGGATGTAAGATTTAGTGAATCGCTGAGCAAGGGACATACTGCCGCGTTCCATCATCATAATGATGTGCTTCTCAGCGTAAAACTGCGCTTCGTTGATGTGATCATGAATACGTGGATGATCTTGGCGACACGCTACCACGCAGTGATCCTCAATTAACAATTCACTCATAAACGCTTTATTCTGCGGCACATAAATATCGATAGCTAAATCGAATTGACTTAAGCTCAATTGTTCTTCTAATAATTCTTCGGAAATAGGAATAGGATGCAGTTCGATTGTAATATTTTCGAGTTCGTTATCTCGCTCTATCGCTGGATGTAAAATATTTAGCATTGCTTCGTTAACTAATACTTTAAATGTGCGATGTTGTGCGGGAGTAAATTCAGAAAGAGAGTCAACCGCATCATCTAATAAGTAAATGGATTGTTTCAGTTGTTCCGCAAAGTTAATGCCTTTTTGCGTAGGAGTGATAGAGCGCCCTTGGCGAACAAACAAGGCGGCCCCGATCTGGTTTTGCAAGCGTTTTATGGCGGTACTGACACCCGGTTGGGTCATATCCAGTTTATCCGCGGCGGCGGTAATTGAACCAGTACGATAGACTTCCAAAAATATCCGAAGCGCGCTTAAATCAAGTTTACTTTTATCACAACTCATCGGTTGACTCCCAAATATGATGGCTATGATTTTCATCAAACCAAGTAAGAAGTCAATATATTTTCTTTCGATAAGAACTATTAATAATATTGGCAATTGTAACACTGAGTTAATTATGATAAATGAGTCGAATTTTTTGGATAAAAACGCAGGTTAAATAATAATTTAATTTCAGTTTTAATATTTATTTTCCCGTATCAAGGTGTAGATATTTAATTTAATGAACTTCGATGGCTGCATTTAGGGTTTTGTCAAATACTCTGTTCTTCAACGTGGCAAAGTGGTGATGGGCTTTTTGTACCTCTTGTAGCTCTAGCATCCATTGTGCACTGCGCTGAGCACTGCAAAATGCGGTCATATGGTGGAGCAGATCCTCGCACTGGTGGTGCAGAATATGACTGATGGCCTCAACCAATGGGTTGGACTCAATCGACATAAACTGAAGTTGGGCGTAGGTTTGGTTGAGCAGTTCAAAGGCACGATGATGTTGCCCCATTTTGTTGAGGATTTCTGATTGTGTGATGGCGGCATCTCGTAATGCTGTCGTCAAACAGCGAAACTGGCATGGCTTGGTGTTGTCATCCTCCATCGCCTGTTGGACATGGCTGGGTAGGTAGGCCAACACTTGATCGTACAGGTAATAGGCTTCAGGCCAATGTCCTTGCTCCAGCAATTGTTCGGCTTTGAGATAGTGTGTCCAGCATTGCTGTAAATCCATTGATATCACTCCACATTAAACGGCACACTGCGTATTTAAATGCAATTGGTTATTATATGCAAATAATTATCATTTGTTATTTTGTTGGGGCGATTTGCTGGTTATTTGAGCAGTTGAACGTGAATACTGTGTAAGTCACTAAAAACTAAATAAAACTGACCTAAACTAAGGAAACAGAACAATAACAATGAAGGACCGAACTATGGCTATTCAAAGACTTGAGGCGAGCCAGCTGTATCATTTTGCGGAGCTAGAAAAGCTCGACAGCAAATCAACCAAAGAGTTGGCCCCTATTGATGAGATTGTCGGTCAAGAGCGCGCGCAGAAAGCGGTAGAGTTTGCGATGTCGATCAAGGAGAAGGGATACAACATTTATGCGATTGGCCAGAATGGACTGGGCAAGCGCACCATGATTTTACGTTACCTCAACCGCCACAAACACGATGAGAGTGCGTTGTACGATTGGTGCTATGTGGCGAATTTCGAGGATATCCGTACGCCAAGAGTGTTGAAGCTCCCTTGTGGTGTCGGCAGCCGATTAAAGCAAGACATTGAAAAGTTGATGGGCAAGTTAGTCAATGCGATGCCTCTCGCGTTTGATAACGAACTCTACTACAGCCGTGCGGACAAATTGAAAAACCAATTGGCCGCCAAGCAAGAAGCTGAGCTTGCCAGTATTACTAAAGAAGCGAAAGCCAAAGGCATCAGTCTTACCATCACGACGCAAGGCGATTATCAGTTTGTTGCGATGAACGGCGAAGAGATGCACACCGAAGAGTCGTTTGATGCACTGAGCAAAAAAGAACAGGAGTACTTCGGCGCGACCATTGATGAGCTTGAAGTCAACTTGAGAAACATGGTGCGTCAGCTCACCGAGTGGGAAGAAGCCTACAGCGAAAAAATCAAAAAACTCAATGATGACGTGACACTCGATGTGATTACGCACTTTATCAAACAGTTGAAAAAGGATTACTCAGGATACCCAGAGATCAAATCCTACCTGAGTGAACTTTCACAAGACATCGTCGAGAATGCCGACATCTTTCTTGAGCAGAGCGCTGAGCAAGGAGAGGTGGCCGCGGCTTCACTGGACAAAAAATTGCCTCGCCGTTACAAGGTTAACGTTTTGGTAAGCCGTAAAGAGAGTAAGTTCCCCATTGTGGTGGAAGAGAATCCGAACTACCACACTTTGTTCGGTTACATCGAAACCGCTACCTTTAAAGGCACAGTCTTCACCGACTTCTCGTTGATACGCGCGGGGAGCTTGCACAAAGCCAACGGCGGTGTATTGCTGATGGATGCGCAAAAGGTGTTAGAACAGCCCTATGTGTGGGATGGGCTTAAGCGGGCGTTAAGGGCGCGTCAGCTCAGTTTAACGGCGCTAGAGAAAGAGGTGACACTCACCGGCGCCGTCTCACTCGATCCTGAGCCGATTCCTTTGGATGTAAAAATTATCCTGTTTGGTGACTATCGCACCTATCAGTTGCTGCAACACTACGATCCTGAGTTCAGCGAACTGTTCCGTGTCACCGCCGATTTTGAAGATGAGATGACGCGCACGCCTGAATCGGAATTGCACTATGCGCGCTTTATTTCAAGTGTCGTGAACGACAACAGTATGCTGCATTGTGACCGCAAAGCGATTGCGCGCATCATCGAACACAGTTCACGATTGGCGGGCGATCAAACCAAGTTATCACTCCATTCGGCCAATATCGCCAATTTGTTGCGTGAATCGAACTACGTCGCGCGTCAAGCCAACTCCAATATGATACGCGTCAGCCACGTCGAAGAGGCACTGGCTAATCAAGAGATGCGAGTGAGCCGTTTGAAAGACACCGTGATGGAAGGGTTCACCAACGGCACAACTCTGATTCGAGTGGAAGGCGAGGCGGTCGGTCAGGTCAATGCGTTGTCGGTGCTCAGTACCAGCGAGTACATGTTTGGCGCGCCGAATCGCATCACCGCCACCACCTGTTATGGTGATGGTGATGTGATTGATATTGAGCGCAGTGTCGACCTTGGTGGCAGCATTCACTCCAAAGGCGTGATGATTTTAACCGCCTATCTCTCATCGGTGTTTGGTAAAACCGCGAAAGTGCCGCTCAGCACCACGATTACGTTTGAGCAGTCCTACGGCGGGGTAGATGGCGACAGCGCCAGCATGGCGGAGTTTTGCGCGGTGGTGTCGGCGTTTTCTAAGCAGCCCAATCGTCAGGATATAGCGATCACCGGTTCGATGAACCAATTTGGCGAGTCTCAACCGATTGGTGGCGTCAACGAGAAGATTGAGGGCTTCTTTGATGTGTGTACCATCAAAGGTCGCTCGCCAAATCAAGGGGTGATCATTCCTCGCTCAAATATGCACAACCTGATGTTGCGTCCTGACATCGTCAAAGCGGTGGAGAAAGGCGAGTTCAACATTTGGGCGATTGATCATGTGACGGAGGCGATTGAGTTGTTTACCGGCAAAGCCGCTGGTCAGCCGAGCGATGAGGGCAGCTACCCGATTGACACCATCTTTGGTATTGCGCAGGCCAAACTCAACGCTCTGCGCAAGTAGTTCGATTGCTTATCTAGGCTTGTCAACCTTGGGTATGACAAGAAAAAAAAAGAAGTAAAAAAGAGAAGAGAAACAAAAGAGAGACCTCGCCTTAGCGAGGTCTCCTTATTTGAGCGGTTCTGTACTGAAGTGGTGATGTTCAACGTGCGATGTTCATGGAGAGCTGTAAATCCAACGACAGCGAGGCGAGTTTGGTTTTCAGCACTTGACGCATGGTGTCCAACTCCGAGACTTTCAGCTGTTTCTGGTCGGTGGTGACATCGAGGCGGACACGCAGCTCACGACCCACTTTCGTCACGCCAGCCACTTCAAGTTGCGAGCTAAGTTGCGCGTCAAGGGCGCTCACTTCTTTGTCCACGCGGCGCAGAATTTCTTTGCTTGGTGCCATCATCAGTAGTTCTCGCATCGCATCGCGAATCATATCAAACGGTACTTTGATAAAGTAAAACGACATGGCAATCATCATCATCGGGTCTGCGTATACTGCGTAGTGCGCGAACGGCGAATAGGTTAGCGCCAAAGCGAGTAAGAAACCGAGCGTAACCGCGACACTAAGCAGTGTATCCATTTGCCACTGCTTGGCTTCCGCCTCAATCAGGCCAGAGGAAAAACGCTGAGATTTTTTCGCGATCATCCACCATGCATAACCACAGCCAATGACGTTCACGATGCCAAACAGAGACGCAATCGAAGGATCAACCTCGCGGCCGCCATTCGCAACAGCGATAAGTGCGGAGTACAGCGAATACCCAACAATCGATAAGATAACCGCTCCTTTGATGGCGATGACCACCGGCTCTAACACCGCTTTACCAAAAGGAAAATGACTTTTCTGTGGGCTCTGGATGTAACGTGATACCGCGAGCGACAATAAAGTTAACAGCAAACTAACAAGTGAGTAGACGCCGTCAAAGACGATAACCAGTGATCCAACCAATGAACCGAGTACCAAACCACCCACAGCAAAGCCAGACGCAATAAGAGCTGAAAAGGTCAGTATTCGTTTTTCATTCAAGCTGGTTTGAGCACACATAACATCATCTCTGTCGTAAACACGCTTATAGTTTTTACTTAAGCGGACATTTAAACAACTGAGAAATGTGCATGGTCGAAGGGTGAAAGGAAGGGTTGGTAAATATTTTATTATAAATCAGCTGGTTAACAAGAAAATTATGTGTCAATAAATTTGACGCTGGCTGTCGGTCGGTTTAGAAATCAAACAAATATTCATTGAGGCGATCCGCAAGCCAAGTCATCCCTGGGTGCTCCGCCATGCCCGCAGACGTAAACATGCAGTAATCTTCCTGAGTAAGTCCGTAGGTATGTTTGATGACCGAGAGCTTTTGCTGACGCAACAAATGGCGAATCAAGGGTTCAGGTAACACGCCCCATGCGTCCTCTTCCATAATGGTTTTGAGCATATAATCGAAGCTTGAAAAACCGATGTGTCGCAATGAAAAAGGCTGAAGTTCTGGGTTGTCTTTCTCATTAAGATACACCATGACCGCTTGCATGGCATTGCGCAGCTCATCGTCGGATACTCGGCGCAACTGACTGAGCTTATGATCCGCACTGCATACTGACATCATGCGGATTTTGCCTAAGGGTTGGTAGGCGATGTGTGGGTCGTCGATGCGTTCGTAATCCACACCAAAGGCAAAATCGACTTGCCCGGTGGCGACCAAGTTTGCCAAGTCGCCACTGGATGCCAAGACGAGGTTGAATGAGGTGGCAGGGAACTGGTTGTTGAGTTTGTGGGAAAGATCCAGCCACATATCATCAGGCAATGAATCGTCACGAGCGATCCACACTTCGGCGTTAAATTCACCTGAGACTTGCGCGCAGGTTTGGCGAATTCTCGCGGCGGTGACCAGCAAGTTTTGGCAATCTTTGTAGATGGCTTTGCCGGCCTCAGAGAGGGTCAAATGGTTGCCAGTGCGAATGAACAGGTCGATTTGCAGATCTTTTTCCAACGCTTTAATGGCCATACTGAGCTTAGTTCGATTGCAGTCTAACTGGCGAGCCGCCTCTGAGACGGAACCCGTATCGGCGATGGTACAAAATGCCTCAATTTGCGATAAGTTCATATTTTGGTCAATTTGGTTGGGTTATCATCGATCTTATACGAATAACAGATGTCTGTCTGTTTTCAGTAGCGAAATGCTATCAATTTCATGCAGGTTTGGTAATCTTCTGCTATGCCAAATGAAGATGTTATAGGGAGATCATGATGGCGGCAACTTGGGATGAACTCGCACCGGACTGGGAGAAAGATGAGTCCACCAGCCTTTATGCGCAAAAGGCGTTCGAGTCATTGGAGAATGCAGTCCGCATTCAAAATACACATGTGTTAGATTTTGGTTGCGGTACAGGATTACTGAGCCAAAAACTCTCTCCATTGGTGAAAGACATCGTCGCGCTAGACAGCTCGGAAGCGATGATTGAACAACTCGATCTCAAAGAGCTCGCCAATGTTGAGCCCGTCGTCGATATTCTTTCACGCGGCTTAGTCGCCATGCACCCGGCTTTTCGACATCAGTTTGATCTCGTCGTGGCCTCCTCGGTGTGCAGTTTTCTTCCTAACTACGCGGAAACCGCCGACGTGGTTTACAGCCTACTTGATGCCGGTGGCCACTTTGTTCATTGGGATTGGCTCTCTGACGGCAATCAAGAGAGCGGAATGAGCAAGGAGCACGTGAACCAAGTGCTCACCGGTGTTGGTTTTAGTGAAGTGCTGACTTCTGTACCGTTCGCGATAGATACCCCACACGGCAAGCTGCCGGTTTTGATGGCGATAGCCAAAAAATAATTCGCTAAGAGCTTGAGTGTCTTTGCTTTTAATGCTGATAGCGACGAACTTCTTCTAAAACCTCGGGGTTAGCAATAGCACCGAGGTTTTTTATTGTTTCGCCATGAAGCACTTGTTTCACCGCCAGTTCAACTAACTTGCCAGATTTGGTTTTGGGTATATCACTCAACGTGTAAATTTCGCTGGGTACGTGGCGTGGTGAGCATTGGCTTCTGAGTCGAGTGGTGATGGCAGCTTTGAGTCTCTCATCGAGTATTACCCCCTCTGCTAACTGGACGAACAGGACAATGGTTTCGTCTCCCTCTTTTACGCGCCCAACCGCGATAGAATCAAGGACTTCTGGCAACTGGTTCACTTGCTGATAAATTTCAGCGCTGCCGATCCTGACGCCACCCGGGTTGAGGGTGGCATCACTACGGCCAAAAAAGCGTACACCACCGGTTTGACTCATTTGAACGTCATCACCATGATGCCAAGTGT
>NZ_JCBDHJ010000010.1:0-8187 GCF_059834135.1 Vibrio sp. R10-SG-ISO4 | reverse complement strand
ATTTGTTGTGTGTGATCACCAAACGATTTTGTCATATGTTAGCATTTCAGAGGCCTACAGGACTGATGATTGTTATTCTAATTATATCACAATCTCATAGTGTGATATAATTACATTTATATCACACTATTGAGTTGAATGAGATAGAATCGTCATGGGAAACTTTCCAGCAAATAGAAAAAACCAAGTGACGCTGTCACAGTTGCATTCTCAAGATAAAGTAGAAGTAGAGTGGCGTAAAACTCAAAAAAAACTACGGCGCTTCCGCGTTAATTTCCCTGACTTATCTGATAGTTTTGCTCCTGACTGGGCATTGTTACCGACGGTACGAAAAAACTTGGTTGCCTTTGAAGAAAATCGTGGTGGTCATAGCGTCAATACACTAAAGATGCTGGCATTCGTTGTTAGAAAGTGGGATGAGTACTGCAAGTCTCACCAGATTTATAGCTTTCCTATCAATAGCGAAATATTGTTGAACTGGTTCAAATGGCAAAGGCTCGAGTTTAACGTAAAGATAAACAGCCTGAAGCAGTATCGAGCACAACTCAGTTTGTTCCATAAGATAATGGGGGTTGAAGATGTGACGAAGTCGCCTTCGTTAACCAGTTTTTTTAGATCACTCATGAAAGACGAAATGGAACTAAGCGGAACTCAAGTTATTGAGTTACAGGCCAAGCCATTTCGTAAGCATCACTTAAAACAACTGATGGACATTTGGGGTAATGAAAAAATACCACTTTCATACCGAGACTTAACTGTCCTAACCGTCGCCTATGGTACTCTACTTCGAGAAGGGGAAATAGGGAAAATACGCAAAAAGCATGTTAAATTCCTCGAAAATGGGGACATAAACATCTATCGTGTAACATCCAAAACAAGCATATCTCCCGAACCTAAAAGGCTAACCGGACAGTTCTCAAAGATATTGAGGCGTTACATTGAATTGTATTGCACATCTCTGAATGAGGATGACTTTGTTTTCTGTTGGCTCACAAAAAAGGGGCATCGACCGGCTGGTTACAGGCAGACCCCTATGAGTGGTATGACAATTGACAGAATATATCAGCGTGCTGACCGTTCTCTTGAGAAGCTGGGTTACAGTGTAACGCAAAATCATGATGGTCATCGCTCGGTTTGGAGTGGACACTCTAGCCGAGTGGGGGCTCTCCAAGATGGCTACGCTGCCGGTTTGTCACTTACCCAACTCATTCAGCTTGGAGATTGGAAAAGCAATGAAATGGTTCTGAGATACCTACGTGGCTTAAGTAATGACGATAGCCCGAATCTACTATTGCAGGGTTAGCAATTTCGCCGTAACCCTCGCCCGATAGGCAGTGAGTAGTCACCCTTCGCTATCGATGCAAATCTTGCTCACATTAGGTCGCCAATACTCAAGCTCGCCATCCATCTTGATTGTCGTTCACTCAGCAGATCTTCAATACTGGCTGACCTGCAGCGAGATTCAGAGCTTTCGATACATCAGCGGCAAAGAAGTACTCATTCCGATAAATTTTTAGCCCTTCGGCGGGCAACATTGTAGAACTACTCCAACTCTTCGTTCGCAATTCCTTTCTGCATTTTCTTCAGCATCGCTGTATCAGTATCTGTGATCTTCACCAGAATGGCTTCACCTTCTTCGGTACTGCATAAGCACTGGCTACGCTTATCTTCAGGGTTAGGCTCTTTCGCTATCAGTTGTTGTTAGACATGGTAACTGACAGTTTTTCAGCGTGAACTGAGTCAGTATCGGACGCCGAGTGTCAGGGATAGGGAGTCCATATCGTTCGTTATGTGCCGTAATGAAATCTCAGTTGTGCTATCAGAATTGTTTCATCTTGATACCGATAAATAATTCGATGTTCATCGTTGATGCGGCGAGACCAATAACCGGATAAGCCATGCTTTAGTGGCTCAGGTTTACCGATACCGTCATATGGTTCACGCTGTATATCTTTGATGAGGATATTGATTCGCTTGAGAATTTTTTTGTCGGTCTTTTGCCAATACAAATAATCCTCCCAAGCATTGGTTGAGAAAGTTAACTTCATTCGAGCAACTCTCTTTCTTGTCCTTTACCAGACTCTAGTTCTGCGACGGATTCGAGTAATCGTCGAGCGTTGGTAGGGGTACGCAAGAGGTATGTCGTTTCTTGCATTGCTTCGTAGTCTTCTAATGAAATCATCACTACAGGTGCTTCGCTCTTGCGTGTGATGATGACAGGGGCATGGTCATTGCAGACTTTTTGCATTGTAGATGCAAGGTTTGCTCTGGCTGCGGTGTAACTAATGGCGTCCATCTCTCACTCCAAACTGTTCATGTACATAATTAGGTACAGATTATAGCGACACATAGCAAATTGCTCAAGCAGACAGCTAACCTTTGGCGATTTTGGTTTGGTCGCGAGGGACGTCGATATCGACCTCTCCATCATCGGTGATAATTGATTTACCCGAGTAGCCATTGCGGGAGTTGGACTGGTTCTGGATTGGTGTTTTTGATATCCAAGGTGCTCATCGAGTTCAGCGTTTAATGCCGTTTCAACGGTCACCTTGGTTAGCATTGTTTGGAAGTCATCAAGATTCAGATTCTGTCTTAATTGACTTTGCTGCTGGATGTTCAGTTCCTGAACAAACCATTACCAAATTGATGTCTCCGGATCTCAAGAGGCTATTTTAAGAGCATTTTAATTCTTTTCAGGTTTGACACCCTCCCCTAGCGAATTCGCTAGGGGAGGATGTCAAAGACAACACGTGATTTGATTTTGATTTTTAGTTCATCTACTCTTGCTGTGTTAAATATCAACACAATAAGGTGAAGTTATGTCACGCACAACTAGTGTTACGATTGGCTCTCAGTTAGATGAATTTGTCGGTCAACTCATAGCGAGTGGTCGCTATGGCTCAACAAGTGAAGTAGTTCGTTCTGCATTGCGGTTACTCGAAAGGCAGGAGAAACAAACTACTGCTCTAAAAATGGCAATTGAAGCTGGTGAAAAAAGCGGCGAGTGCTCATTATCCCTTCATGATATCGCGGCCAAAGTAAAGCAGAAACACGATGTATAAACTGTCCAACCTTGCCGCAGAGGACTTTGAGCAAATTTTTGAATACACGCTACTGAACTTTGGCATAGAACAAGCCGATGTTTATACAGACAGTATGCATAACGTTTTGCTAACCCTTTCCGAGCAACCATTGATGGGCTTTGAGTGTACGGAAATTGCTGAAGGGCTTCGTCGTCACGATCATCATAAACATGCTATTTATTATCGAGCACACTCTCATGATATTTACATCATTCGTATTCTTCATCAGCAGATGGAGCCGTTACTGTACTTACATGCGAGTATTTAGTGACTACTCACCGCCCTAATCGGCCGATGCTTCTTATTTCGTTAGCCGTTGCTCGATAGTATCGAGACTTACGCAGCTTCGCGTTAGTTGGTATCGGTGATTTGAACGAAAGTAGCTACATGGTCAACCTAGGCTGGTTCTCGGTACAAGAAATGGTGTCATCGCCGAAGTAAAATTGACCCACCTGAGTCAAACTATCCATTCGTACACATGGACAAAGCGGCGGATTATGATCAATCAGGAGCAACTAGTGGAAATACACGTTTTACATCAGCAAGGGCGAAGCATCCGCCGCATCGCAAAGGATATGGGTATATCAAGGAATACCGTTCGCACTTATCTTCGAAATAAAGACAAATCACATACAGTCTACGGGTATCGTAACTCATTGTTGGACATTTTTGAGTTACGAATGGCGTCAGTATCTGCCTTGTTCCCATAAATAAAAATATGGGAACTCTATATCAGTGGCCAGTTTTAGTGAACCACTACAGTTCAACTTGGAGACTTACACTAATTAACTATTTAGTGGTAGTTTATCTACCGTAGATTTACCACTACTTTCGCGTTTAAAACGAACTAAGGTATAAGATATTTCATTGAGTATTTTGACCAAATATTGATTTTTACTTATTTTCGGGATGAAAACTGGAGTCAGGTAGGATTGCTACTTACTATATTAAGGTCTATTAACTACTACAAAGATAAGGAAATCAACGCATGGCAAACCTTCATTGTGAGAGCTGCAATAAGCAGGTAGGAAGCATCACCAAAAGAAACACCAAGGCCATCTGGGGGCTTGTTATTGGCGCGCTCGCCGTCTTCTTTTTGCTGGTATCTATGGCAATGCAAAGCCCTGCTGAGAAATTTCTCTCACAGCAGTATGGAGCGCAATCTTCCAGTGTCCCCAGCGATGTGTGGCTAATCATCCCTCTTGGCATGATAGTGATGGCGGTCGCACTGTACTTTCAAGGAAAAGAGCATTGCCCTGTGTGCAATTTGGAGCTCACGCTTGATAAAAAAGGGCAAAATAAATGATGAGATGGCTATTATTGTTAGTTCTTTTTCCGGTATTTGTGCTTGCCGACACGTACAAAGTGAACTGTGAATTTGATGATGGAACGACCGCCAACTTCTCATTCGGAAATTCATTTGTGATCGGTGAAGTTGTTTATCCGAATAACGCTGGTGGCATAGAAATAGAGGAAAAATACAAGGTCGTCAATCGATTTCCACTTACCTTAGAATGGAACTTGGATTTTCTTGACGACGATGGGAAAGTCTCCATGACCTCAGTTCGAACCAGTGTTTTCAACACACACTACTACTACGAAGGCTCTTCTCACAAAAATATAGCAACCGGAGAAGAATTTACTCTAGATGTACGAATTAAGCCATGTGAAGTTGAGAAACACTCGGGGTCATAATTGCTTTCACCTTCGCTGCCTTGTTCGAATTAATATATTGTTCGTAAGGACGATTGCAACCTGAATGGCCGCTTTTTAGTGAGTCAAACAAATCAATCAGAGCATCTTTAAGGTGCTTTTTGTGCGAGCTACCATGCACTAAAGTTCGAGTAAGCTAGCACCATTGTCGCAGCACGAATAGAACTATCTCATGATTTTCTACCTAAACCTACCCCTTAAGTGGAAAAGTCAAAAGTCGCTTTCTATATTCCAATATTCTTGGAAGCACGTTCAATCACTGAATTCGATAACCAAGGAGCGGCAAGTGTGATGAAATATTGTCAAATTACTCTGTCAGCGCTAGCGATCTTCCCACAACAGGGCTTTGCCACTGAGGAATTCGACATACCCTCGATGAACACAATGGCATTACAAAGCTTTATCGAAAAAGGTAACTATAAGCGCGTAAGCAAGCCTAACGGTATTCCAACGATTTACGTCAACAATGACGGCGAAATACCCGAGTATATCCTTGTCGAGCACTCAGGATATGATGTAGTAGACCTCCGCCTCCTATACGATGCAGAACGAGGTCACAACAATACATTCACACCACTTACCGAGAAATTCGGAACCCCAATCTCTTACGCGGAGATTGTCGATGAGGTATCACAATACCAGCACTCATACGACGATTTTCTTCGCTACGGAATCAACAACCTTTGCAAAGATATCCCAGAGAACGACATGGACGAAGAGGCAAAGGAGATATGCGAGAGTCCAAACGACCCAGTTGCATTTAAAAAGCTCGTCCGAAGGTTTGCAAGTGAGGGGAGGATACCCAGTTTCTATTGCCAAGAAGTGGGAGATAAGGAAAACAGCCCACTGTTTTATCAGAACCAATGCATACTGGAATTGGTGTACCCTGATGAGGTCAAGAAGGACGGAAAACTGTCCTTTGCACGCGATCCTAAACTACCTGCACCTTCCATTGACTCGGAATACTTGTCCGTTAATGAGTCAACCAAAGGCCACGCGGAGTTCGGGCACTTCAGGGCTGTCATTTGGAACACTCGGGAGTACTTCGTTAGTCACCAATTTACTTCCGGAGGGTTTGCTGGACTTCGAGATTTAGAAGGGCACAATGAATACTACTACTTCATTCGAATCCATCAACTTGAAGGCAGCTCATCCCTACCTAAACCGACAACATCTACGGCCTCTACAGGGTTTACCACCACCGAGTCGGGATTGAAATACCGGATACTCAATGGAGACAACTCAGGGGCTAAACCAAGAAAGACGGACACAGTAAAGGTGCACTATGAAGGTCGACTCATGGACGGAACCAAATTCGACAGCTCTTTTGACCGTGGGGAGCCTGTCTCTTTCCCTCTAGATCGCGTTATAAAGGGGTGGACAGAAGGGGTCGCTCTAATGGGCGTCGGGGATACATTCCAATTCCAGATCCCACCTCAGCTAGCCTATGGCGATCATGGGTCACCAGCTATCCCACCCAACTCAACACTTGTGTTTGATGTTGAGCTGATTGAAATAATCGATTATTAACCTAAACCATTTGCACATCGGAGGTGCGCCATGAAAACTCACAAATCCTTTGCTTACGCACTCACACTAACCATTGCACTGATGCTTCTTCCCACGCACGGTGAAGCTCGCTCTAATCTGAGCATAGCTGCGGCAGCTTATGCCGTCGCTGACCATGCAACAGGTGAAATCCTCACAGAGAAGGACATAAACAAAACGGTTTCCCCATCTGGCTTTGCGAAGATCATGACCGTCTATTTGACCGCTAAAGCCATTAAGGAAGGGGAACTATCATTAACAGAACAGGTAACCATTTCCCAAGCGGCCAGTGCAAAATCATTCCCTGACGCTCCAAAAATGTTTCTACCCGAAGGGGAGAAAGTAAGCATTGATTCACTTTTGAAAGGGGCGGCAATCCAACGCGGAAACGATGCGACTGTCGCGTTAGCAGAGGCTGTATCCGGCTCTGAGATCGAGTTTGTGAAGCTAATGAATGCCACCGCTCGCGAGCTTGATATGACACAAACCACTTTTGTAAATTGCACTGGATCGGATGCCGAAGGGCAAACCACCGCGAACGACTTGTTGAAACTATCCTCTGCTTTGATACGCGATTTTCCGGAAATCTATGAAATCTTCGCTTCAAAACAGTTTACCTACAACGGCATCACACAATACAACAGAAACGCGCTTCTTTGGGATAAATCCATGACAGTTGATGGGCTGAGCACGAGTCACTCATCGAGCGCAGGCTACAACATCATCGCGTCCTCTGTAGAGGGAGACAGCCGTGTGATCGCCGTGGTTTTGGGAGCGAGCAGCGCAAACGACACAAAGGCTGAGGGCAAAAAACTTCTTAAGTATGGATACTTAGAACTTGACGCAAAAAATTAAATCCAAGAGTATTTCATTGGTAAGCTGATTCAATTTTTCGATAAACCGCGGCTGCACAAACGAACTATTATCTGTTTTAAGCCGTTAATTAATAAGCTATTAGCAAGTGTTAACTAAGAAAACGAGCCAGCGCGAAGACCTTGATTGTGTGGATGTTTGAGTTAGTTTTTCTAGGGTAAACTAGCATGGTCTTGAAACTGAGAACGCGCGACGTAACACCGAATGGGGCAGAATTGAGCTAGACCCTGTAAATAATTCTGTGTAACTGTCGGCGGTTACATGTATTCAGTGAGTCGGTCTTCGAACATAATCATAAAGCGGTTTAGAGCTTGTCGCCAGTTCCTAATCGGCATCGTCCACTTCTTGGAAGCATCTCGGATAGCCAGGTAGATCACCTTTCTAGCTGATTCATCCGTTGGGAAGAGCTTGCGCTTCTTGATCGCTTTTCTAATAACGCTGTTGAGGGATTCAATGGCGTTAGTCGTGTAAATGGCTCAGCGAATATCCTCTGGGTAGTTAAACAGGGTGTTGAGGTTGTCCCAATGCGCCGTCCAAGAGCGACTGATTTGAGGATACTTACTATCCCATCGTTCAGAGAACTGCTCTAAAGCGAGCAGTGCCTCATCTTCTGTGGCTGATTGGGGTATTGCGCCCATTTCTACGAAAAGTTCCATGACATTGGTTAAGTTACTGTATTTGTTGGTTTTTATTGCAAGCTAGGGCGTGTTGATCTTTGCTGTACATTTCGTATTCAGCAATACATCGGTAGCCACATTAACATGAATGCCAGAGATAACATGCTGACATAATTCCTTTCTAGCTTGTCATATATACTTGAAATAGCTCGATAATGCTTAATTCTCGCAAAGGCATTTTCAACCAGGTGACGATACTTGTATAGACACCAATCCATACTGCCTTTGTCTATATCTTGCCCGTAATTGCGTTTAGCAATTACCGTTTCTCCGCCATATTCCTTAACAAAAGT
>NZ_JCBDHJ010000009.1:0-5003 GCF_059834135.1 Vibrio sp. R10-SG-ISO4 | reverse complement strand
AAAATAGCGGCGCAAATCAACGCGGTACCTGGTATGAAAGCCGTGCTCACCCGTCGCGGCGACTATTACGTAAACCTCAATAAGCGCTCGGAGATCGCTCGCGAAAATCAAGCGCACTTGTTGGTCTCCGTGCACGCCGATGCGTTTAACTCACCTAAGCCTCGGGGGGGATCGGTGTTTGTGCTCAATACAAAGCGCGCGAACTCTGAAATTGCTCGTTGGGTTGAAAACCACGAAGAGCAGTCGCAGTTGCTAGGGGGAGCCGGCGAAGTGTTGGCAAAGAACAACAGCGATCGCAATGTAAGCCAAACCTTGCTTGATCTTCAGTTTAGCCACTCCCAGAAAGAGGGCTATAAGGTCGCGACCAATATTCTGTCTGAAATGACCAAGGCGGGCGTGCACTTGCACAAGAAAGATCCCGTCAATGCGAGCTTGGCAGTATTGAAATCCCCCGACATTCCTTCGGTATTGGTCGAGACGGGCTTTATCTCAAACCCGACAGAAGAAAAATTGCTGTTCCAACGCAGCCACCAAGACAAACTGGCCCGAGCACTGGCGAAAGCGATCGTCCAATATTTTGAATCGAACCCTCCAGAAGGAACGTTATTTGCCAATCGCGGGAAAGCGATTAAGCATAAGGTCTCGCGCGGTGAATCTTTGTCGGTGATAGCGAAACGTTATGGCACTACCACTCAAGCCATCATGCAGGCCAACAAGCTAAAGAGCACCAGTTTGGCGGTGGGGCAGAGTTTAACCATCCCTGGCGCGACATCGGCGGTGGCAGTGCCGAAGATCAGTAATCCGGTCGAGACGGAAACCCTGATACATGAAGTTCAGAGGGGCGAATATCTGGGTAAGATTGCAGAGCATTACAAAGTCTCGGTAGCGGATATCCGACGCGAGAACAATTTGACATCGGACGTGCTTAAGCTGGGACAAAAACTCAAAATTACTGTGACGATGAAAGATAAGCCACTGCGTAAACACACCGTCAAGCGCGGCGAATTTTTGGGTAAAATCGCCAGCCAGTATGACGTCAGTGTGAGCAGTATTCGCAGCGCCAATAACTTGCGCTCCGATCAGCTTGCGATTGGTCAGGTACTGATCATCCCCAATAAATAAACGTGGGTAGCCTGAATGACGATTAAAATTCTTCCCGCGCGTTTAGCCAACCAAATTGCTGCCGGAGAGGTGGTGGAACGCCCTGCGTCCGTGGTGAAAGAGTTGGTGGAAAATAGCCTCGACTCGGGCGCTAGCCGCATTGATATTGATATCGAAAAGGGCGGCGCTAAACTGATCCGTGTTCGTGACAATGGTAGCGGGATTGAAAAAGACGAGTTGGGTCTCGCGCTCAGTCGCCATGCGACCTCGAAAATTCACACCTTGGACGATTTGGAAGCCATCATGAGCTTGGGCTTTCGCGGTGAAGCGTTAGCGAGTATTAGCTCTGTTGCTCGTTTGACATTGACATCGCGTACAGCGACGCAAGATGCTGCGTGGTCAGCGTACAGCGAAGGGCGTGATATGGCCGTTAAGATTCAACCGGCTGCGCACCCGATTGGCACGACAGTCGAAGTCTTAGATCTGTTTTTCAATACCCCCGCGCGTCGCAAGTTTCTTCGTACCGAGAAAACGGAGTTTACCCATATCGATGAGCTGCTCAAACGCATCGCGCTGAGCCGTTTTGATGTCTCGATCAACTTGCGCCACAACGGAAAGTTGGTTAAACAATACCGAGCCGCGAAAACAGAGTCGCAAGCGGAAAAGCGTATAGCAGCGGTCTGTGGTAGCGGTTTTGTCCGCCACATGCTGAAAATTGAGCTGGAGCACCAAGGACTCAAACTGCATGGCTGGGTCACGACGCCACAAGGCGCGCGTGCACAAAGCGATCTGCAATATTGCTACGTCAATGGGCGCATGATGCGCGATAAACTCATCAATCATGCGATTCGTCAAAGCTACGAAACCAGCTTGAAGCCTGAACAATTTGCGGCGTATGTGCTCTTTATCGAGCTCGATCCGCATCATGTCGACGTCAATGTTCATCCTGCTAAGCATGAAGTGCGCTTTCATCAAGCGCGCTTGGTGCATGACTTTATCTATCAAGCCCTCACGGATGCCCTTGCTCAGGGAGCGCACATTGATAAGCCTGAACAGAGCCAGTCGGCGTTTCATGATGATCACACTCCACCTATTGACGCTGCCGAGCACGTCCCTGCCTATCCAGGTCGCGCTGACTATGTGAAAGCCGAGCCTACCGCTCGCAATGAGAGCCGCGTTAATGAGCGAGAGGTGTCTCACTCCTGGGTACAAAGTCGCAGCGAACACGCTCGCAGTGGTCAGGCGCGCGGCGAGAAGATGGAGTCCGCGCCTTCTCAGGCGGAGCTCAGGGTTTATCAAACCTTACTCTCTGCAACAGAGGATGAATCTGCGACAACAGAAAAGGCGACCAAAGAAACCCAGAACTCTCACGCGCGCTCAACGTCATTTAGTGAGGAACCACCGAGCGATGAAGCGCTGACCCACGAGGAGTCAGCCCCGATCGTACAAGCCACATCGATAGTCGCTTTAGGGAAAGCCATCAGCATTGTTGCAGGGCAGTACGTGTTAATGGCAGATAAGTCGCACTCTCAGTTGGTCTCTTTGGCGAGAGCTGAGTGGTGGCGAATCAATGGTCAGTTGAATACCAAGCTAGGTCCACTGACCAGTCAGCCGTTGTTGGTCCCCCTCTCGCTTAAGCTCGAAAGCCCATTGTTGGAAAGTGCTGAGCGATATAACGAACTTTTGCTGCGTTTGGGTATCCAACTTAAGCCAAGAGGTCAGCAAGGACTCTTGGTAATGGGCGTACCGCAACCGCTTCGTCAGCAAAATCTGCAACAATTGCTGTCAGATCTGTTATCTTACGCGGCCACTTATTCCGCGCAGGCGTTAGATGAGCCGGCACTGGTGAGATGGTTAACCAATAAGATTACTCAAACAAAAAGCGACTACACTTTATCGGAAGCGATACACATCATCGCAGAACTCGAGCAGTTATGGCACGGTCAGTTGCCACTCGATGATCGACAATTTGTTCGTCCCGTAGACTACTCTGCTACCATTGCAGCAATGACATTATGAATGACCAATTACCCCTTGCTCTGTTTTTGATGGGCCCAACCGCTTCAGGCAAAACAGAGCTCGCGATTCGATTACGCCAGCGATTTCCCGTTGAGATCATTTCGGTCGACTCCGCACTGATCTATCGAGGCATGGACATAGGCACCGCCAAGCCCGACGCGCGCGAGCAAAGCCTTGCTCCTCATCGTTTGATCGATATTTTGGACCCAAGTGAATCCTATTCGGCCGCTGATTTTCGGCGAGATGCGCTTAACGAGATGCACAAGATTGTCGCCGATGGCAAGATCCCTTTGCTGGTGGGCGGTACCATGCTGTATTACAAAGCACTACTGGAAGGTTTGTCGCCTTTGCCAGCAGCGGATCCGGATATTCGGCGCACTATTGAGCAGGAAGCGCAAACTCAAGGGTGGGAGGCGCTGCACGATCAACTTAAGGCCATTGATCCTGTTTCGGCTGAGAGAATCCACCCAAATGATCCACAAAGATTGTCGCGGGCATTGGAAGTTTTTCGAATTTCAGGTAAAACTCTTACTGAGCTGACTCAAACGAAAGGAGAAGCACTCCCATTTCGTGTGAAGCAGTTCGCAATCGCACCCAAGGAAAGGGCTGAGCTCCATCGACGAATTGAGCTACGTTTTGACAAAATGATCGACGCTGGGTTTTTAGAAGAAATGCGCTCGCTATATGCGCGCGAGGATCTTCACCCTGATCTGCCATCGATTCGTTGTGTCGGCTATCGTCAGATGTGGGACTACTTGGATGGGCAATGTACGTTGGATGAGGCTATATTTAAAGGCGTCTGTGCAACCCGTCAATTGGCCAAGCGGCAGATCACCTGGTTACGCAGCTGGGATGATTTAACTTGGTTGGATAGTGAGAACATTGACCAAGCGTTGGAAACTGTTTCAAATGCCATAGCATCGGAAGGTTTTAGCTGTGTATAATGTGATCGCTTTTGCGTGAATGTGCTCTGTAAAAGATCTGTGACTTGAAATTTGATCGTAAAGTCGTCATAACAGTGAGGGACAGGGTGTTTTTTATTCATTTAGCTCAGATGCAAAGGTCGCACCTATTTTTACGCGCACCACTAGCTAAATAACTAGAACAAAATTACAAAATAAGGAAAATAAAAATGGCTAAGGGGCAATCTCTTCAAGACCCATTCTTAAATGCATTACGTCGCGAGCGTATTCCAGTCTCTATCTACCTAGTAAACGGAATTAAACTACAAGGTCAGATCGAATCTTTCGACCAATTTGTTATCTTGTTGAAAAACACAGTAAACCAAATGGTCTACAAACACGCTATCTCAACGGTTGTGCCTGCGCGTGCAGTAAGCCACCACAGTGGTGAACGCCCTCAAGGTGACCGTCCTCAAGGTGGCGAGCGTTCTCAAGAGAAATCTGACGATTAATTTTCTCTACGCACACACATTACTGTTAAGGAGTTGATTGCTTGTTTGACCGTTATGAAGCCGGTGAGCGAGCCGTACTTGTTCATATCAACTTTACGCAAGAAGGGGAGTGGGAAGATCTCAGCGAATTCGAAATGCTTGTATCTTCAGCTGGAGTCAACGCGTTACAAGTCGTAACCGGGAGCAGACAGTCACCACACCCCAAATACTACGTCGGAGAGGGTAAAGCCCAAGAGATTGCGCAAGCTGTGCAGTTGAATGGGGCAGATATCGTGATTTTCAATCACGCCCTCTCTCCTGCCCAAGAACGTAACCTCGAAAAGCTGTGTCAATGTCGAGTATTGGACCGTACGGGTTTGATCTTAGATATTTTTGCTCAGCGCGCTCGTACTCACGAAGGCAAGTTGCAAGTGGAACTGGCGCAGTTGCGTCATATCTCAACGCGACTGATTCGAGGTTGGACTCACCT